>JAXDJK010000210.1:0-11606 GCA_034665665.1 Acidobacteriota bacterium | reverse complement strand
CCGCGCCAGACGCCGAAGGCGTTCCGCTCGTGCACGTTCATCTCGTCCGCGGCGGCGATGTACTGCGGCAGCGCGGTCTCGAGCACCTCGGTCTCCACGGTGCTCCAGTAGACCGGCGAGCCGCCGAACTCGTCGTACGCGGCCTTGATCTTCTTCAGCTTGGCGCGGGCGATGGCGAGGAGCTGCGGTTCCAGCTCCTCGTCATCGAAGCTCCGCCGACGGTGCTCGCACTCCTCGAGCACCACGAAGACCACGCTGCCGAGGTCGTATTCAGCTCCGGCGATGTTCAGCATTGCCGGGTCATTGCTGCGGGGGCGCGTTCTGGTTCTGCATGTAGTTGATGACGCCGAGCTGCTGCAGGAGCTTGTTGCCGTCGATGATGACGTTGCCGTTGGGCAGCTTCGGAATCTGCCGGATCTCTTTCTTCTGCAGCGCCTCGATGAGCTGCAGGCTGACGTACGCGTCGCCCGCGCTGCCGTTGAGTGCTGCGCGTTCCCTGCGCACACCTTCTGCCGCGGCCTGCTTCTCCGCCAGCACGGCCTGCGACTCCTGCTGGCGGCGGACCACGTAAGCGTCGGAGGCGCGCTTGTTCTGGTCGAGATCGCCCTGCGCGCGGGTGAGCTGTTCGGTGAGGCCGGCCACCTTCTCCTGCAGGCGGGCCTTGTTCGACTCGAGCGTGGCCAGGATCTCCGCCTCGAGCTTCTCCGCTTCCTTCTCCGCTTCCTTGCGCTGGTTGATCAGCTTCTGGTAGTCGGACTTGAAGGCGAAGTCGCCGAGCATGACCTGCTCGACGATGATGCCGTACGGCTTGAGATGGCGCGCCAGGAGGTTCGTGGCGTCATTCGCCGCCCGAAACCGGAGGTCGGGGTTGTAGTACTCCTCGGAATCGAGGCGGTTGAGGACATCACGAACATACGTGCGCGACAACGGCCGGACCAGCCGTTCCTTGAGGATGGAGGTATTGGGCGCGGCCAGCTGCCAGACGGCGGCCGCTTTGGACGGATCGATCCGCCAGCGCACCGTCACGTCCGTCTCGATGTCGTTCCCATCGCGGGTCTTGAACCGAAGATCGTCCTTCTCGCGGCGATCACCGTCGCTGTTTTTCACCGACATGATCAAGGATTGCGTCGAGACGTCGAATACCGTCCAGTCATTGATGATCGGTGTGAAAAAGTACGTTGCGCCCGGGTCCGCCACTTCCATGCTCCGGGTAATCTTGTTGAAGCGAACGCCTACTTCCGTCGCCTCGGTAGTGTGCGGCGTACAGGCCGACAGAAACAGCAATGCGGTCGCAGCGAGGGCAATGACGAATTTGTGCATTGTCCGCTCCTAATTCTTTCCCGACCCAAGGTGATTGAGGTCTGTAGGATCTTCCGTAATGTAGATCGGGCCCTTGATGCTGTTGAGCACGGCCAGTCCTTTGCGCAACCGCAGGAGCTTTTCCGAGCCTGCGCCTTCCATGGCCCGATTGATCAGCTCATTGCCCTGGGATTCCGCTGACCGTACCAGCAGGTCCGCTTCGGCGTGGCGGGAGCGTTCATACAACTCGCGATTGGCATTGAGGCCGGTGATCAGGGCCTCGAACTCGGCGGTACGCACGCGAATGGAGTTTTGGCCCTCCGCGCTGACCTGTTTGAGTCGCGTATCGACCTCGGCCTGCTTCGTCAATGCGCGGTTCGTCAATACCGATTGATCCTGAATCTTTTTCTGTTCCGTCAGTGCCTGAAAGGTGTCGGGATAGTCGTACTGCCGGATCAGCACGTCCAGCAGCAGGAGTCCGTTCTCCTTGAAGCGTGCGGCCAGTGCGTCTCGCAGCATGTGCGCCTTGATCAGACGCTGGTCGCCGTAAAACTCCTCGGCCCGCAATTCGCCCAGGTACTGCTTGACATAGGGATCGGTGAAGCGAATGACGACATTGTCCTCATACGCACGGCCGAACCCGAACTTCGACACCACCAGAAACGGATCCGCGACGCGATACATCACCGTGACGTCCACGGCCACCGGGTAACCGTCGACGGTCGGTACGTTGATGGCGCTGACGGTGCGATGGTCGGGGCTGCGCTCGTCCGCGGTGTTGGTGAAGTCGATGATCTGGATGTCGCGGGGAAAGGTACGGATCGTTTCGTACGAGCGGACCTGGCGGCGATAGCCGGGGCGGACCAGCTCCTTCTGCAGGCCCTTGCTCGGCCCGAGGGAGATCTGGCGAAGGCCGATCTGATCGGGCGACACGTAGGTGATCAGGCAGGCCCGCAGGAAAAGGAGGGGGGAGAGGACGAGCAGCACCTTCGCGATGAAACCGGCGAAGCGGCCGCCGCGGAAGCCGAATGAAGGGAGCTTCACCGGGAAGCGCGCCTTGAACCGCGGAGGCGTGGAAGCGCTTTCGAACATGGGAGACCGCACTTTCTGACGCGTTGACCGATTGACGTCGAGCTCGATTCTACGCCGTTCCCGGGGCGGCGTGGACGGCCGCCCCCCTCGCACCGTAGTAGAATGCGCTTCCCTTTTCGGGCGCGCGCGGCGTTTGAGTCGCGGGAGCGCCTCCCAAAACTTCAAGGAGTATCAATGACCGCAACTCTCGACATCACTCATCAGTTCGATGCAGCCGCGGCCGCCGGACGGCAGCCGTTCAAAGTCAAAGACTTATCCCTCGCGGTGCTCGGCCGCAACGAGATCCGCCTCGCGGAGCACGAGATGCCCGGCCTCATGGCCATTCGTGAGAAATATGGCAAAGAGAAGCCGCTGGCCGGCGCGAAGATCATGGGATCGCTGCACATGACCGTGCAGACAGCCGTGCTGATCGAAACTCTCGCGCACCTCGGCGCCGACGTGCGCTGGGTGAGCTGCAACATCTTCTCGACCCAGGATCACGCCGCGGCGGCCGTCGTCGTCGGACGTCCCGAGACCGGCGGCACTGCCGACAGCCCGCGCGGTATCCCGGTGTTCGCCTGGAAGGGTGAAACGCTGGAGGAGTACTGGTGGTGTACGTCCGAGGCGCTCATGTGGCCCGACGGCTCCGGCCCGATGCTCATCGTCGATGACGGCGGCGACGCCACGCTGCTCGTGCACAAAGGCGTCGAGTGCGAAGGCAAGAACCACGTCCCCGACTTCAACCCGAGCGACGATCCGGAAGAGTGGGGCGTGATCCTCGACCTCATGCGCGAAGAACTGAAGCGCGACCCGCAGCGCTGGACCCGCGTGGCCAAAGACCTCCGCGGCGTCTCGGAAGAGACCACCACCGGTGTGCATCGCCTCTATCAGATGCAGGAAGCCGGCGCGCTGATGTTTCCGGCCATCAACGTCAATGACTCGGTGACGAAGTCGAAGTTCGACAATATCTATGGATGCCGCCATTCGGTGATCGACGGACTGAATCGCGCCACCGACGTGATGATTGCCGGCAAGCTGGCCGTTGTGGCTGGTTTCGGCGAGGTCGGCAAGGGCTGCGCACAGGCGCTGCGCGGCCAGGGCGCGCGCGTGGTGGTGACGGAGATCGATCCGATCTGCGCGCTGCAGGCGGCCATGGAAGGTTTCGAGGTGCGCACGCTGGAGAGTGTCATCAGCCGCGCCGACATCTTCGTGACCTCGACCGGGAATAAAGACGTCATCACTGCCGACCAGATGTCGCGCATGAAGCACAACGCCATCGTCAGCAACATCGGCCACTTCGACAACGAAATCGACATGGCCGGGCTCAAGAAGTTCCCCGGCATCAAGAAGGTGAATATCAAGCCGCAGTACGACGAATGGGTGTTCCCGGACGGCCACGCGGTGCTCGTGCTGGCAGAGGGACGCCTGATGAACCTCGGTTGCGCCACGGGCCATCCGTCGTTCGTCATGTCGGCCTCGTTCGCTAATCAGGTGCTGGCACAGCTGGCGCTGTGGCAGAACAAGGGCGAGTACGGCAAAGAAGTCTATGTGCTGCCGAAGAAGCTCGATGAAGAGGTGGCGCGCCTGCACCTGGCGCACCTCGGCGTGGAACTGACGGTGTTGACGCCGGATCAGTCGAAATATCTCGGTGTGCCGCCGGAAGGACCGTTCAAGTCGGATCATTACCGTTACTGAGCGCGTTTTCGGAAAATGTGTGTATTGACACGGGCGAGCCGTAATGGCTCGCCTGTTTCGTTTTTGTTGACATGGCCCCTGCAATGCACAAGACTTTGTGCTGGAACGGCTCGTGAGTGTGCCGAAGGAGGAGTTGATAGAAATGCCGAGACCTAGAAGACAACCCGCCCCCGCCCCAACGTTGAACCCGGGACAGGCTGCGTATGTGCTGGAGCGTTTGCTCAGCGAGCGCCGCGTGTCGCCAGGGGATCTCAATCGTTATGTCAGCGAAATGCAGCGCGAGATCAGCGATCTCGAGTCGCGGCTGAACCGCCTGCGCGAAGCGCATGGTGGCAGCAGCAGCGGCAGCGGCGCTTCCAGCAGTGGTAGTGGTGCGCCTGCACCGGCCCGCCGTGGCCGTCCGCCTGGACGCCCGCCTGGTCGCCCTGCCGGTCGTCCGCCGGGACGCCCACCCGGCCGTCCGGGCCGTCCGCCGGGACGTCCGTCCGCCACTGCCAATGCCGGTACCGAAGGCGGTGGATCAGGGGAAGGGCAGCAGCAGCCCGCGAAGCGCGGCCGCAAGGCCGGCGCCCGCAAGGCCACGCTGTCGTCCGAGCAGCTCGCGTCGCGTCAGCTTCAGGGCCGTTATCTGGCGCTCGTTCGCCAGTTCCCGCCCACCCGCCGCCTCCAGTTCGCCCGTACGGCGAAGGAAAAGGGCCGGGAGCAGGCCATTCGCGAAATGCAGGACTCGCTCAAGAAGTAACCCGTACCTGTCTGCAACATGAAAAAGGGGCGCACCTTCCGGTGCGCCCCTTTTCGTTTACCGCGACATGCCGCGGCGTTTTACTGCGGGGTGACGAGCGTAACGAGCTGCGTCTCGTTGTTCGTCACGCTCACCAGCGGGTAATAGCGGCTCCCGGGCGTCAGCGGCGTGATCTCGATGCGGAAGGCCGTCGGCCAGTTCCGGTCCAGCAGCTCCAGCTCGTCGAAGTTGGTTTGGGCATACGCGGCCTGGGAACGGAACTCGTCCGTCTCGAAGGACTCGGCGTTGAGCTCGGCCGAGTACAGCGCGCTGCTCCCGGCACCCTCTTCCTGTGCGTAAAGCGTGACCCGGAAGCGAGACTGGCTGTACGCCAGGTCGTAAATGCGCAGCATCATGCGGAAGCGCGAAGGGGCGTACGGCACATTGAGCAGCTGTGCGTCGCCGGTCAGGAGCTCGCGGTCGCGCACCACCGGCAGTTCGGTACCGGCGTCCAATGTGCCGCGCGAGACGTCGGCCACGCGCAACTGCATCGACACGTTCTTTGCTTCCGCTTTACTGAGGAACAGCACGCGGCTCGGATTGCCATCCAGGATGGGGAGATAGGGCGGCAGGCCGTGACGCGACTGCCCGCCTGGCACGACGGAGATCAACGGGATGACCGCCGGACAGATTGTTTCGCAGGGCCAGGGGGCCAGCTGCACCGGCACGGTGCCGTTGTTGCGCAACCAGAAGTCGGTCTCCCAGCGGGTGCCGTTGCTGCCGGCGAGAGGTGCGTCGAGGAAGATCGGCAGCAGCGCTTTCTCCCAGTTGTCTTCCGCGCTGGCGGCGAAGGTGTATGCGGCCGGTGCGGTCGCTTCGCGGCCGTCGGCGATGTGTACCTTGATGTCGACTGTGCCGGAGGCATGCGCCGGCGCGGTGACGATCAGGCGCGAGTCGTTTTGATCTTTCGCCGGCACCTCGATGTCGCCGAAGAGCACCAGCGGCGGGCAGGGGAGGATGCAGAGGATGTTGGTGGCGAACCCGCTGCCGGTGATGGTGACGTCATTGCCGCCGGCGGATGGGCCGGCGGTGGGACTGACGCTGGTGATGACGGGGTCGGGCAACTGGGCGGATGCGAGAACGGGAAGGGACGACAGGAGAATGAACAGACACAGACGTTTCATCAATCAGCACCTCATCAAGTCGCCGCATCGTCGAGGTGGCGATGCAGCGCAATGGTGACACGGATCACGTTACGGACCCGCGTTGCGGAACGTTGACTCCGTGTCACGGCAAGGGTCATGAATGGTAGGAGTCCGGAGGATGATGATTTGCGGTTCTTTTGCTTTTTGACTCTCACTGCCTTGGCGTGCAGCGCTCCGCAGGAGCTGCCCGCTCCCGAAACAGCCACACCGCCGGTGACGTCCGCACCAGTGCCTAAACCAGTGCCCGCACCAGCGCCAGTACCGGCGGCGGAACCCGCGCGCGAACAGAACATCTATATTGATGGCGTGGAGGTGGCGAATCCCGTCGTCATCACGGGCCGTGCGCGTACATTCGAGAACAGCGTGGCCCTGCGCGTCCGCAATGCCCGTGGCGCCGTCATCGCGGAGAGCTTCGCGACCAGTAACGGCGAGATGGGCCAGCACAACCCGTATCGCGCCATGGTGTGGCTCACCGAAGATCCGGGCGGCCGGATCACGGTGGAGGCGCTCGAATACTCGGCCAAAGACGGCTCGCCGCAATCGCTCGTGAAAGTCGAGAAGCCGTTCACCGTCGCCCCGATCGATGCGCAACTGGCCTTCGGCACGAAAGAGTGTGCCGGCACCGTCACGGCCACGCGGCGCATGCCGAAGTCGCTCTCGCACGCACGCCTGCTCGTCGAGGCGCTGCTGCGCGGTCCCAATGCCGCCGAACGGGCGCGCGGCATGGTCAATCCGTTCCCGCAGGGGTCAGGTCTTCGCTCCGTCAATCTGCGCGACGGCGTGCTCACCGTCGACTTCAACGAACGGCTTCAGAACGTGGGCGGATCGTGTCCCGCGCAGCTCATCCGGCAGACCGTAACCGAAACGTTGCGGCGGCTTCCCTCTGTGAAACAGGTGGTCATCACCGCGGGAGGCAGCGAGAAGCTGGCCCTGCAGCCATAACGTGCAGGTACACTGATGGCATGCACCGGCTGGCTCTCGTCGTTGTTCTTCTGGTCGCGTTGCCGCTGACAGCGGAGACGACCGTCACGCTGCTGCATTTCTCCGACTATCACTCGCATGCGTTGCCGTACTACGCGGGTGAAGAAGGGGAGCGCGGCGGTCTGGCCCGCGCCATCGCCTACCTGCGCGGCGAGAAGGAGCGCGGCGCGCTCGTCTTCAGCGGCGGCGACATGATCAACAAGGGCTCGCCGGCCTGGTCCGATAAGTACGGTTGTGCGGAGTGGCCGTGGCTCAATGGCATCGTCAACGCCATGGCCTTCGGCAATCACGACGCCGATTACGGTGTGGCTGTGTTCGAGAAATGCCGCGACGCCGTCGAGTACCCGGTCCTCAGCGCGAACACGCGCGGCTTCCGCCAGTACGTGATCTTCGACATCGGCAGCACGCTCATCGGTGTCTTCGCCGTGGCCGGCAAGGACTTCCCGTCGCTCGTGAAGAGCGAAGGGCTGGAATTCACCGACCCCGTCCAGGCGGCGCGCGAGACCGTGGCCCGTTTGCGTAGTGAAGGCGTGGACGCGGTGGTGATGATCGGCCACGAGCAGGCCGAAGACGACGCCGCGCTGGCCCGCGCCGTTCCCGGTATCGACCTGATCTTCGGTTCACACAGCCACCTACGCCGCGAGCTCACCCAGATCGAGGGGACGAAGACCTGGTTCATCTCACCCGGCCAGTATCTCGAGGCCATCAGCCGCGTGGAGCTGACGGTGGGCGACCACGCGGTGACGCACGTGCGCGGGGAGCTGATCCCCGTGACCAGCCACCTGGCGGAGGACGGCAGCATCGGCCGCAAGATCCGCCGCATGCAGCGCCAGCTGGCCAAGGACAGCACGTACGCCCCGCTCTTCCAGGACGTGGCCCGCCTTCCCGAGCCGCTCCCGCTGCCACGCCTCGCCGAGCGCACGCTGCAGGCCATGCGCGACGCTACAAAGTCCGACATCGCCTTCTCCACGATCAGCAGCTTCCGTCAGGCTTTGCCTTCCGGCAACATCACCGCCGAGCAGCTCCGCGCCGCCCTGCCATACGACAACGAGATCATCGTCTCCGAGATGACCGGCGCCGCCGTCCAGCGCATCCTCGACGAGAACAGCCACCGCAAAGGCAGCGACTCCGAGCTCTACCTCTCCCTCCCCGGCCCCCTCGACCCCTCGCGCACCTACCGCGTGGCCACCACCGATTACCTCGCGCACGTCGCCTACCGCGACCTCTTCCCCGGCACCAAGACCTCCTCCGGTTTGCGCGTGCGTAGCGAGTTGCAGAAGGCCATCAGCAAGAGCTGAAGGGGGGCAAGTTCGCTCTGGGCGCCATGGCATGACGCTCTGTGGCAGTATGGCCATATCCACTGCCATGACCGTTCGAGTCTTCATCAGCCACAGCGCAAAGGAGACGGAAGCGATCGACGTGCAGCAGGCGCTGGTCGCCGCGCTGGACACGCCCGCGAGCCGTGCGCGCTTCTCGCTGTTGATGGACAAGTACGCACTGGAGGTCGGCGACGCGTGGCGCGCGCGGATCAATCTGTGGCTCGGCGCGTGTGATGTGGCCGTAGTTCTGCTCTCGCCGCAGGCCCTGGAATCGCCGTTCGTGCTGTACGAGCTGAGTGTGCTTTCATACCGTTGCACCGCCTCCAGCGGGGCCTTCCGTATTTTGCCCGTGTACCTGGCCGGCGTGGACGAGGCGATGCTGAGGAAGAGCCGCCTCGATCCGATGCAGCTCACGGAGATTCAGGCGCTCCGCGGCACGACCGCGCAGATCGTCGACGGCGTGCTGGCCGAGATCACGAAGTGCATCGCGGCTCCGGAGCGGCCCATCGATCGCCTCGTGGATACGATCCGCGACCGCCTGGCCGGAGTGCCTGCACACGTCATCGACCGTGCCTCGCAGAAGCTCGCGCTCGACGTGCCGTGGCAGCCCGACGCCGACCGCCTCGGCAGGTTTGCGCTGCGGCTGCTCAGCGTGGGGATGGACGCGGCCGCTCCTGCCCTGGTCGAGCTGCGGCAGGTCCTCGGGAAGGATCCGGACGGGATGCGTCAACTCGTGGAGCTCGTGGCCTGCTCCTGGGTCGGCTTCAAGGCCGTCGAAGAGCTGCCGCTCCTGACCAGGGCCCCTCGCGGCCGTGCCGTGGCCCTCAATGCCGAGGCCTTCGACCTCGCCCACATGTACAAGGTCGCGGCCAGCGGCGGGAAAGACACGTGGCGATTCGTCAATGCCACCAACATCTGCGCGGAGCCGGAGGCAGGCCAGAGCTTCGCCAGCGTTCTGGCGAAGAAGATCGGCGAGGAACTGAGGAAGGCCCTGAAGCTGAAGGCGAGCGAGGATCTGCAGGCCACCCTACTGAAGTTCGGCAAGCACAACGTCGTGCTGGTGGCTATGCGGTGGGAGGGGGTCGACGAGGTGGTGCTGGAGCACTTGCAGAGTGTGCATCCGCACGTGACCTTCTTCTTCCTGACGGGGCAGACCGCTGAGGACATTCCCATCGACGAGCGGCTCATGCGCCTGATCGTTCCACCATTGCAGAGCGGCGAAGAACAGCGGGTGCTCGATGAATACGAATCGCTAGACATGAACGTGATGCTGCCGCTGCGCTAGCAGGAGGACGGATGAACTACAAAAAAATATTCAACCCGCGAACGCTGCCCACGGCCGCCGTTGGCGAGCTGGGCGACCGCAGCGACGGCGCGCGCTATGTGTTCAACGACGAGATCACGCTCGCTGTGAACGTGGCGCTGGCCACGCGACGGCCGCTGCTCGTGCGCGGCACCACCGGGTGCGGCAAGAGCTCGCTGGCGCCGAGCGTGGCGGCGCACCTGAAGTTCCGCTATCTCGAGACCGTCATTTCTTCGCGCACGGAAGCGGAGCACTTACTGTGGCATGTCGATCACCTCCGCCGTCTACGCGACGCGCAGGCGAACCAGCTGGCCGTGATGGACGAGTACGTGCTGCCTGGTGTCCTGTGGTGGGCGCTCGATCCTCTGTCTGCCGAGGCGCAGTGGAAGCGCGCCGGCGGCGGGGCGCGCTACGAGCAGCGCACGGGCGTTCCGCCGAAGAAGGCGAACGCGGTGGTGCTGCTCGATGAGATCGACAAGGCCGATCCCGATCTGCCGAACAACCTGCTGGTACCTCTCGGTTCGCTCGCCTTTCATGTGGCGGCGACGGCGGCGTTCATCGCCGCAGACGAGCACAACGCACCGCTGGTGGTGATTACGTCGAACGATGAGCGCGACCTGCCGGCGGCGTTTCTCCGCCGCTGCGTGGAGCTGAAAATCGAGCCGCCGGACGCGCCGGCGCTGCTGACGATCGCCGCGCGTCATTTCCCCGATCTCGATTCAAAGCTCCGTGAGAAGGTGCTGGCTCGGATCATCGAGACCCGTCCTCCGGACTGGAAGGGTCGATCGCTGCCAGTGGCGGCGGAGTATCTCGATGCTCTGCGCGCCGCGGACAAGCTCGGTGCGAAGAAGACCGAGTCGGTGCTCGACGACATCGCCAGGCTGGTGGTCTGGAAGCCGTCGCAGAACGTGACGTCATGAGCGATGACTCCCTTCCGCCGTTCGACGATCTGCTGACCGCGTTCGCGCGTCTCGCGCCGAAGAACGCGGAGACGCGCCGGGCGATCGCCGCGACCCTCGGCTTTTCGTTCGCCGGGAACGCGGTCCAGAAAGCCCCAGCGATCAAAGAGCCGCACCCTCCGCCGAAGAAGGAGAGTGAGAGCCTGGCAGTACCACCTTCCCGGCACCCGGTGCCCGAAGCGCGGACGATCGCCACGCCCGCGCAGGCGCAACTAGTCTCGGTGCTCCGCCGCTCCGCGTCCGCACCGCGGCCGCCGGATTGGCTTGACCATGTGGAGCCGCTTCCGCCGACCGTCGCGGCGGAGCCGCCTCCGCTCGAGCCGCTCTTCGTGTCGCGCTGGATGCGCGGCATCATCGCCGCGGCGGCGGCGACGCGCGCGCCGCACGGGCCGCTGGATATCGATGCCATCGCCCGCACCGTCAGCCGCGGTGCGACCTTTCGCGAGATCCCGCGCATCGCCACTCCCTCCACCGCGCGGGCCTTGCAGGTGCTGGTCGACGGGTCGGAGCCGATGCTGCCGTTTGCGGCGGATCAGGAATGGCTGGTGGAGCGGATCCGCTCGATCGCCGGCATCGATCGAACGCAGGTGCTCGGCATCGAAGCGCGGGACGGGTTTCGCGCCGGCAGCGGTTCGGTCTTTGGTTGGACAGCATATCCGGATACGCATCCGCCGCTGCCCGGAATGGTGGTGCTGCTGCTCAGCGATCTCGGGATCGGCCACGCGCCGTTCCGCGGCTGGGTGTCGCCGGAACGATGGGCGACATTAATAGGCGCGCTACAGCGGACCGGCGCGCGCGTAGTGGCGTTCGTGCCGTATCCGCCCGAGCGCTGGCCGCGCCTGTTGCTGCGCGCGCTCCCGATCGTGCAGTGGGACGTGAAGACGAACGCGCGCAGGGTGCGGCGTGCGGTAGGGCGCCTGGCTACGTGGCACGTGGGGGAGGAGGGATGAGTGCGCAGGAGCTCGTGGACACCCTTGCCGCCGCACGACGGGAGATCGTGGCGTTGGCGGAGGTGGTGTCGTTTGCGCTGGTGGTCGACCGTCCGCTGCTCCG
>JAXDJK010000209.1:0-13431 GCA_034665665.1 Acidobacteriota bacterium | reverse complement strand
GAAGATGTCCGTCTCCGGATCCTTGATGAGATCCGGCGCGTTCTTCTGGATCACCCGTTCGTACGACTCTTCAATTTCGGAGAAGTCGATCTTGTGCGGCGTGAGCTTCTTCTTCCGGTAATTGTTGATGAACGTGTTCTTCATGATCTTGAAGAGCCACGCCTTGAAGTTCGTACCTTCTTCGAACTTGTCGTAGTACTTGTAAGCCTTGAGGTAGGTTTCCTGTACGAGGTCTTCCGCGTCCTCGGAGTTCCGGGTCATGCGGTAGGCGGTGTTGTAGAGGGAGTCGACGTAGGGCATCGCGGCCCTCTCGAAGTCCCACCCCTGTTCGTGCTCGTACGCTTCGGCGCTCTTCATCGGTCTCTCCTGCAGCAACAACGACAAAACTTCAACCTTCGTGCCGCATGCATGCTTAGATGCACGAGCAAATAAATTAGTTACGGCCGGCTTGACACTTTCGTCCAAACTGTGTCATTCCAGCGGGTTACGGGATTGGGCCACCTGTTTGACGCGCGTTCCGGACTGGATGGCGCGGCGACGCGTCCGTCATTCAATCCGGACACGTACGTCCACGAAGCGGCTCGTCTCTCTATGTGAAATCTACGGTCTACTGGAGGGGACGGCTGTGAACAACTCGTGAACTGCCCGAATTCCCAACCGGCGAATCATACACCACGTCTGCTGAGAATATCAATCCCTGTAGGTCAAGAGGAGCTCTTCGTAGGCCCGGGTGATCTCGATGAACCGTCCCGCCGCCTCATTCCGGGCGGCTTCGGGATGGTTGTGAAAGCGGTCGGGATGGTGCTGCGCGACGAGCTTCCGATAGGCGGCGGTGAGCTCCTGCCGGGTGGGCGTCCCGGTGAGGCCGAGAAGCCGCAGCAGCTCGGGCGCGGGCCGCTGCGCCCGCTCGTACAACGGTGCGCTCGCCCCGCCGCGGTCTGCTTCCTTCGGCCGTCCGTCCTTGGCGTGGTCGATGTACTCGAAACCGTACTGGGTCCGGAGGCGCGCCAGGGCGTCGGTCTGGAAGCCGAGGCCGAAGCTGAGATCGAGCAGGGCAGAGTATTGACGGAGCGGGACGGGCCGCTCGCGGCTGGCGACGAGCTGTACCGCCATCTCCAGGAGCTCGCCGCGCTGTTCCCTGGTGGCAACCCGTGCGTAGGCCTCGGCCCAGTTGCTAACGTCGATGCCGCCCGTGACCGGCGCGGCCAGGCCTGTCCCGCGACGAACCGCACGTAAGGCGTCGTCGCGCGAGACGCCGCCGGCGGTGACGATGCTGACCAGGAGCGACGCACCAATGCGGTTGCGCTCGGAGACGCCGGCGGTTTGTTGTTGCGGCCGCGCATCCCCGGCGTGCTCTTCCTCCCGTTTGGCGATGGTGAACGCGGCCATGGTGAAGACGGCCAACCCCACACCGGCGACGAGCATGAACAGGATGGCGGCCAGCTCCACGTGCGGGCCCCTGCCTACGCGCCGCTGCCGACTGCCTGCTCGACTTCGGTGATCTTCTGCTGAAGGTCGTCCTCGGACAGCACGGGCGTGGAGCCATCGATGTCTATCTCTTCGTCGATGCTCACCCAGCTCCGGCAGCCGCCGTATTCGCCGCGAAACTTGACGGTCACGGGCTCCGCTAGGGCGAACGTCCGCACCGCGATGACGTAAAGCGCCTGATCGGGACGGAACCGGTAGCGCGCGTCGAGGGTCTCGCGCGGCAACACCACCAGCGACTCCAGCCGCGTCAGCTGCTCCGCGTCGTTCACAGTCCAGCTCTTCACCACCTCGCACCAGTGCGTGATGGTCACGGCGGGGCGGTTCTCCGACTCTCCCTGATGGAAGAACGTAGGATACAGATAGAAGCGCTCCGCATCGACGCCGAAGGAGGGATCGGCGATGCCGCCCTTCCGGATCAGGACGACCTGCTCGCCGCGGCCGAGAGCGACCACCACGTTCGACCATTCCTTCAGCGCGGTGTGATTTGGGAGCTTGTTCATAGGGTGACGGTGACGGAGTTGACGGGACCTTCCCAGATCGTGACGGCCACGACGGCCGCCTGTTCGTCCTCGACAGCACTCTGCAACTCGCGCGCGAACCACTCGGCGATGTTCTCCGCCGAGGGATTGAGCTCCGTGAAGGGAGGGACGTCGTTGATGCAGCCGTAGTCGAGAAGTTTGGCCAGCGCTTCCAGCTTTCGTTTGGCGCTGACGAAGTCGACGGCGATGGCGTCGCCGTCGAGGCCGCCGCCGCGTCCGGCCAGGTCGGCTTCCACCTTATAGGAGTGTCCATGCAGCGGCTCGGAGATGCCGCGGTACTCCCGGAGGTAGTGCGCGGCCTCGAAGCGTGCCTCCACCCGAACGGTGAACTTAGGCATGCTCCTCCGCGAAGACGTGGTCGATCAGCTCCTGCGCGGCACCGAGCTCGCGCAGCTCTTCGGCAGTGGATCGCGACCGCAGCAGCTCCATGGCCCGCCGGTCGTCCCAGCAGGCGCTGGGGGAGTTGCCGCCCGCGAGGTCGAGCAGTGCCAGCAGCGTCCGGCGGCGGTCTTCGTCCATCACCGGAAGTGTACAATGCGCGCCGATTCGAACGATGCCGCTCCCGAAAAGCATCACCTGCGCCGCCTGTAAAAAGACCTATCCGGAAGGCTGGAAGCGCTGCCCGTACTGCGGGCACGACGAGATTCGCCTCAAGCAGGACAATCAGCTGCGCCGGTACATGGATAAGAAGATCCGCGATTTCGAGCAGCGGACCGGCAAAGCCGTCCGTCCCGAGGAGCCGCGCGCCGGCGGCCAGAAGCGCGAGGAAGGCCGCGGAGGCCAGCGCCCCGGACGCGGCGAACGGCAGCGGGGTGGCAGCCAGCAACAACAACCACAGCAACAGCAGCGTTCGCGCGAGCGTGGCCGCGAGCCCCGCGCCCGCGGTCCGGAAGGCCAGCAGCGTGGCCCGGAGGGCCAGCCGCGCCGTCAGCAGCAACCGCGTCCGCCCCGTGAAGGTGGTGAAGCCGAGCTGCTGCAACAGCCGCAGCTTGCGGCCGGTGCACCACAGCCCGAGGGGGGCGCCGCGCGGAAGCGCCGCCGCCGTCGTGGCCGCGGTGGCGCCGAACGCGCCGAGCGTCCGCCGCAGCAGAGTGGCGAACAGCAACAGACGCCAGTATCTGATCAGCAGCCGCAGGCGCCGCGCGAGCCCCGTCCGCCACGGGAACGGAGACCGCGCCGCGAGCCTCGGAATGCCGAGGGAGGCGCCCCGGGTACGGAACGTCCCGAACGTCCGCCGCGACCCGAGCGTGGACCGCGTCCCGAGCGTCCGCCTCGTCCGGAAGCTGCCGTCGAAGGCACACCGCGTCCGGAGGGTGGCGAAGCGGCCGGTGGCGAAGGTGGAGAAGCACGCAAGCGCCGCCGGTTCCGTCGCCGCCGTCGTGGCGGTGGTGGCGGTGAGGGTGGCGGCGGCGAAGGCGGCGGCGCTCCTCAGTCCGGCGAGTAGGTCAACGCGCGCAGGTGCCGCGCCGCGCACTCCGCAAAGCCCTCGCATCGGATGCAGTAGCCGTCCGTGCTCTCCGGCTTGTAGTCCGCGGGCGGGCAGATATTGACGCCATGCACGGCGTCGCGCTCGCACTGGATGGCCAGGCGCTCCAACTCGCTCGGCACGCCCTCGGCCATGACCTGCTTCATGGCCACGAAGCGGGCCGCGTTCTGGATGGCTCCGGCGGCCGGACCGGAAGGCGCCGTCGCTGGCACCGCAACCGGAACCGCGCGCTTCCGCTGGGTCAGGTAATAGACGTAGCCAGTGACCGATCCTGCCAGGGCCGCCAGATTCGCCGCGCCGCCGACGTAGACGCCATACAGCAGCACCGCCGCCGAGGCGACCGCCAGCACCCGTGAATGGATGGCTACGCCTGCCAGGTAAAACGATTGACGCGGGAAGGCCGTGGCGTAGACGAACAGCAGCGTGAAGTAAACGAAATACGACCGCAGCAGCGGGATGTCCAGCACCGCCGCCATCCCGGCCGAGGCCAGCGACGAGAGGACATAGAGCGTCAGGAAGTGAAACGTCCCCCACGCCTCCTCCACCGCGGAGCCCATCAGGTAGAGCAGCAGCAGCGTCACGAAAAGCGCCAGCGCCTTGACCCAGCCGCTGCCCGCCTGCGCGAACTGGTAGGTCAGCAGGCGCCACAGCTGCCCTCCGGCCACGGCGTCGCGGTCGAATGCAAAGAGACCGGCGAACTTTCGCGCATCCTGATGCTCGAGCAGGAAGAACGTGACGTTCAGGAACAGCAGAACGTGTACGGATCGGAGGTTTTCGCCGCGGGATCGGAACATGGACGGTACCGCCGATCGGAACGCCTCAGCGCGGCGTCACATTCTCCATCCCGGCGAACTGCAGGACGTCGCCGACTTTCAACCCGTGCTCGTTCGCCACACCGCCCGCGACCTCCAGGACGTACAGCGCCACCGCATGCGGCGGGTAACTCGGACAGTCTGCCGTCTTGCACGGCGGGACGTCGTGATGCATGGCCACGATCTTCCGGCTCCCATCGAGCCAGATCATGTCCAGCGGGATGAGCGTGTTCTTCATCCAGAAGGGGTAGTCACCGGCCGTGGGGAAGAAGAACAGCATGCCGGTGCCGGGGCGGAGCTGATCGCGGAACATGAGGCCCTGGGCGCGGCTCTCGTCGTCGGTGGCAAGCTGGGTGTGGACGACGAAACCGTCGGGGAAGGTGACCCGCGGCCCGGTCTCGGCGGCAGGCGGCGGCGCGGTCGCTTCCACCGTACTGTCGGACGCCGCGGGGACAGACGACTGGTTCGCACATGCCATGGATACCACCGTCGCCAGGGTAACCGTCATCACCTTACCGATCCGCATTCTCGACCTCCACGACATCTTCCTGCCGGCTGTCGCGGGGGATGAGGTCGTACTTTTTCGCGTAATAGCGGAAGGAGCGGAAGGACATGCGCAGCAGCTCCGCCGCCTGCGTCTGAATCCCGCCCGTCCGTTCCAGGGCTTTGAGCATGAAGATCTTGGTGATGGCTTCGAGATGCTCCTCGAGGGAGAGGCCCTCCGGCGGGAGCTCGAAGGTGGTGTCGGGGATGCGTCCGCCGAGGAGCACCGTCTCCGGGAGCGACTTCGTGGTCAGCACGTCCGCCGTCTCCAGGGCGATCATCCGCTCCACGACATTCTCCAGCTCCCGCACGTTGCCGGGCCATGGGTACTTTTCGATGGCGCGCACGGCGTCGGAGGAGATCCGCCGCCGGTCGACGCCCATGCGCGTGGAGAACTTCTCGATGAAGTGGTCGACGAGGAGGGGGATGTCTTCCTTGCGGTGCCGCAGCGGCGGGAGGGCGATGGGGATGACGTTGATGCGGTAGAAGAGGTCCTCACGGAACGTTCCTTCGCGGATCGATTCGGCGAGATCGCGGTTGGTGGCGGCGATGACGCGCACGTCGACGGGCGACTCGCTGTTGGACCCGACACGCCGGACCATCCGCTCCTGCAGGACCCGCAGGAGCTTGATCTGCATGGCCGTAGAGGTCTCGCCGATCTCGTCGAGGAAGATGGTGCCGCGGTCGGCTTCCTGGAAGAGCCCCCGCTTCTCGCGGATGGCGCCGGTGAAGGCGCCGCGCTCGTGACCGAAGAGCTCGGACTCGAGCAGCGTCTCGGGCAGCGCGCCGCAGTTGATGCTGACGAACTTGCCGCGGCGGTCGGAGTTGTAGTGGATGGCGCGGGCGATGAGCTCTTTGCCGGTGCCGGACTCGCCGGAGATGAGCACTGTGGAGAGGGTCCGGGCGATGCGCTGGACGATGGAGAAGATCTCCTGCATCTTGGCGCTCTTGCCGATGATGTTGGCGAAGGTGAAGCGCTCTTCTAACGCAGAGCGCAGATGCAGGTTCTCGTCTTCGAGCTCTTTGCGCTCGACCGCTTTGTTGACGAGGATCTTCAGCTCTTCGATGTCGAAAGGCTTGGCGATGTAGTCCATCGCCCCCGCCTTGAGCGCTTCCACGGCGGAGCGCGTGGAGGTGTGGGCGGTGATCATGATGAAGGCGATGGAGGGGCTCTGCGCTTTGACTTCACGAATGAGGTCGATGCCGGAGCCGTCCGGGAGCATGAGGTCGCAGAGGACGACGTCGGGCTCGTCGCGGATGATGGCGGCGCGAGCGTCGCCGATGGACGGGGCAGTCTCGACGCGCCATCCCTCTTCCTCGAAGACGATGGAGAGGAAGTCGCGGAGGGAAGCCTCGTCGTCGACGATGAGGAGGTTCACGGCGGGGATTATATTGGCGCTCCGCGATGCGCTTCGTCCTCATCCTCATCCTGTCGCTTTCCTGCGCCGTCGCGCCGGCCGACATCCCGCTAGCGAAGAAGCAGCGCGGCATGTCGTACGCGTGTGCGTTCCGCCGCGATGTCGATGTGCGCTACGGCTCCCCCGCCTCTGCCGAGTCTCTGCAAAAGCTGCAATCCCTCGGCGTGAACTGGATCTCGATCACGCCCTTCGGCTTCCGGCGTGCCGGCTCGCCCAAAATCCATTTCGGCGGCGACCGGATGTGGGAGACGGACGATTCTCTTCGCGGCGCCACCCGCCAGGCCCACGCACTCGGGATCAAAGTCATGCTCAAGCCGCACTTGTGGGTGCGCGGCGAGGAGACGATCGGTCCGTGGAAACCCGCCGATTTCGCGCACTACGAGCGCTTCATCGTCTATTACGCGAAGCTCGCCACGGAGATGAAGGTGGATGCCCTCTGCCTCGGCAACGAGCTGAAGCGCTCGACACACGACGAGCAGGCCTGGCGCCGGCTCATCGCGAAAGTGCGTGCCGTCTACCGCGGCCCGCTGACCTACGGGGCGAATTTCGACGAGGTGGAGCACGTGGGTTTCTGGGACGCCCTCGACTGGATCGGCGTCAGCGCCTATTACCCCCTGGTCGATGCCCCGACACCGACGCGCGCGCAGCTCGTCCGCGCCTGGAAACCAATCGTGAGGCGCCTGGCCACACTCTCCCACACGTGGAAACGCCCGATCGTGTTCACCGAGATCGGCTACCGCAGCGCCGACCGCGCCGCCTGGCGTCAGTGGGAGCTGCCGCGCGATGCACCGGTCAATCTCGCCGCGCAGACCGCGGCATACGAGGCGTTCTTCGAAGCAGTCTGGCCGCAGCCGTGGCTGGCCGGCGCGTATCCGTGGAAATGGTTCTCGTACCCGAACCACAGCAGCGCCGCGGACAATGAGTGGGAGATCGAGAACAAGCCGGCCGCAGAGGTGGTGCGGAAAGGTTACTTAGCGGCGGCGGGACGCGCGGATTCAGCTCCGGCGCGACAGGTGCGGTGAATTACGACTCCGGATCGTCGCTCGGCTTCGGACGCTTTCCTTTCGTCGACCGATCGACGAGGAGGTGCGGCGGATATTTTTTCTGCTCTTCCTCCAAGAGGCGAAAGAGCCCCTCGAGCGTACCGCCAGCCTCTTTGTAAACCTCATCCTTCCATTTCCGCACCTCGTCGAGGAGCGGTTCCTTACGCTTACGCATCTTCAACCTCCATGATCTCTTCCGGGGTAACGATGGCCGGCAAGTCATAACCAAGCCGTCCAGTCAATCTTCCAAGATGACGTTGAATCACGGCATTTGCAATGTGCGTACTGTCCCAGGTGAGCAGAATGTCCATCGTGTGTACCGTCGCGATGGCGATGTGCGCAGCATCCGTTGCCGCTTTCGTGGGCAACGTACCGGTCCGGAGGATCTCCGCGGCGAGCGCGCTCGTCTGCCGGTTCGCCTGGAGCCTCGCTAATGATGCGACATAGCGGAGTCGCGCCTGCGCGGCTGCAGGGTCGCCCTGCCGGATTTCGCGCACGACCTCCGGTGAGACGTAAAGCTCGTACCGGTCGCGGTACGTTTCCCACCATTCGCGCGTGATCTGCTGACGCGCCCTCGTAACCGGGTCGCGGCTCGGGCGTGCCGCGAGATAGCTGATGAAGCTCGTCTCGAGGTAGATGGAGGGCGGCACCCTGCGGGTGCGAAACGGCAGAAGCCGGCCGCTCATCGACCCACCAGCCGCTCGCAGCCAACCAGCGCGAGCAACTCCGCGAAGCGCCGCACGTCCAGCTGCTCACCGTCAATGTCACTGAGCAACTGTTCGACTCCCGCTTTGTGGCGCCGCCACAGTGCGTTCGGGACAATCAGCCCCGCGCGCTGCGCTACCTCCGCGAAGCGAACGACGGCGGCGTCTGCGCGGAGCCGCGGGCGCATGGTGGCAAGCATCGACGGCAGCGGTGGAACGGCACGCAGCACCTGCCGCCGCACGCGGTTCTTGCCGGCGATGGTGGCGACGATCCGCGTTTCGTCGGTGTCCGGCAGGAAGTAGATGGCGCGTACCGCGCGCCGCGTCTGCCCGATCCGATGCGCGCGGCCGTTGCGTTGATCGAGCTTTACCGGATTCCACGGGATGTCGTAGTGCACGACCACTCCGGCGCGTTGCAGGTTCAGCCCTTCCGATGCGAGGTCGGTGGAGATCACCACGTCCACCTGCCCGCGGGTGAACGCGTGCAGCACCACCTCGAGTGAGCGCTCCCGCGCGGTGATGACACCGCATGGACAGATCTCCCGCAGCGCGTCGTACAGCTCGTGCGCCGTGGCCGCGGCGCCAGTGAAGATCAGCATCGGCTGGCGCTCCTCGCGCACGAGGTCCACGAGCAACTGCAGCTTCACACGCGGTGATCGCGTCACACACTCGGCGAGAGCCTCCAACCGCGCCACCTCTTCGCGGATGGCCTGGGCATCGGCGGCACCGGGCGGCGCGAAGAGCTCCCAGAACAGCACTTGCTGGAATGCCTCGCGGTCTTCCTCGTGACTGAAGGCGCGGCGGTAATCACGCTTCAGGAGTGTCCGGCCGGCCGCGACACAGGCCAGTGCCCGTTCGTAGAAGCGCAGCTGGCGGCGCAGCGATTCGAGGAGCGCCGCTTCACTCGATTCGAGCCGCCGCCAGAGGAAGCGCCGCAGGATGGCGTGGTCGCCGACGAGCGGAAAGCGCAGCGCGTCGATCAGCCGCGCGACCTCGCCGTCGCCGCCGTAGATGGGATGACGCACAACGCGCCGTTCCAGCTCGCCGAACCACAGCGCCTCGCTCACCACCACGCGGTCCCGCCGGATCACCAGCGCCGCCACGATCGCCGACAGTGCCTCCCGATCGCGCAGGGCGAAGGCCACGTCGATGGAGGGCACGCCCAGATCGGCGAGCACATCGTCCGGCGCGATGAGGCGCAGCAGCGCCTCGAGGTCGCCGAGGGCATTGCACACCGGCGTGGCCGTCACCAGCAGCACCCGCGCGCCGACGGTGCGGCGCGCCAGCCCCGCGTACCGCTGCGTGCGCGGGTTCCGGAACGCGTGCGCTTCGTCCACCACCACCAGACGCCGACGCGGCAGCGGCACGTATTGCGTCGTCGCCACGCCGTCGTGCGTCACGAAGCGCGCATCCACACCGAATGCGGCCAGCGTCTCCCGCCACTGCTTCTGCAGCGCGGAGGGGATGACCAGGTCCACGTCACTCCCCTCCTGCTGCGCGATCCGCATGACCTCGGCCGCCACGAACGACTTGCCGAGACCCACCTCGTCCGCCAGCAGCACGCCGCCGCGCATTTCGAGCGTGGCGATGGCCCGCTGCACCGCCTCCACCTGATGCTCAGCGAGCACCGAGCCTCCGCGTTACAAATGAGCGCAGCACCTCCAGTTCGCGAGCGTCGACGCCATACAGCTTCGCCACCACCACATCGAGCTCCTGCTGCACCGCCGCGCCCTGATGCGCGCGCCGCGCGAGGCGCAGGAGCGTCTCCTCCTCCCCCCGCACGAACGGCATGCGTGCCACCGTCCGGCCGAAGTAGCGGTAGTGCAGATCCTTCGCACGTTCCGCCACCGAGACCAGCAGCGCGTCCGCAACTGTCGAGTTGAGGATCGCGCTCAGGACATACGCCTCGTCGAGCGAAGCCGCATCCAGCGCATACAGCGTCTGGTTCGGCACCAGCGGAAACACTCGCCCGTCAATGTCGACCTCGTCGGGCAACACCGTGGCGGCCATGCCCCGCGAGAGGTCCTTCCACACGACCTTGATCCCTACGTGCTCGGGTCGCACGAACGACAGCCGGAACGCCTCCGGCTTCATCTGTCGCGCCGCGGCGAGGCGCTCCAGCCAACGCGGCGCTGGCGTCCAGCCGCGCACCGGAGGCCACAGCATCCAGTGCGACGCGTCCGTGGTCCAGCGCTTCACATCGCGGCCGCGAACACAGCGGCAGACGGCATCGAGCGGCACCTTGATGCCGTTCGCGAGCACGAGACCGTCCGCGCGCAGCTCCGTCGCGTCGAGAAAGAAGCTGCGGTTGTCGCCCGTCTTCACCCCCATGAAGGGACGCCGCCCGAGGACCGACGCAAGCGGGCGGTGCGTCCGGCGCAGACGCGTGAGAATGCACGCGACGTCCGGCGGCACGAGACTCCACTCATCGACCTCGCGCAGCGACGCCTGCGGCAGCGTGAACGACTCTCCCGCCGCGCTGACCGCGATCTGATGCGACGCCGCCGGTTTGCCGCCGCAGCAGACCACCGCGCCGAGGGGGAACGTATCGGCATCGAACCACGTCCGGCGGCGAGGATCGTCGCTCCAGTCGTCGAGCGCCACGAGCGTCATCCGTTCGGCTGCCAGACGGCGCAGCGGCGCGGCATAGCCGGCATTCAGGATCTTCGACGGCATCAGCAGCGCCACCACGCCGCCCGGCGCGGCAAGCTGCACGGCCCGCTCGAAGAACGTCACCGACAGATCCGGCTGATGGAAGGCGCCATCGCCCTTCTGCGCCCGGAACATGACATAGCGGTCGCTGAGCATTTCCTTCGTGTCCGCCTCGATGCGGCTGTTGCGCACCCACGGCGGATTGCCAGCCACCACGTCGAAGCCGCCTGCCGCCAGCACCGTCGCGAAATGGATGTCGAAGGAGAAAAAGTCGAGCGTCCCCTCCTCCACTTGCTGGAGCTTCCGCTGCAGGATGGCGATGCGGCCCTGCAGCACGCGGCACTCCTCCGCATCGGCCGCCGCCGTCGACCGGCCGAAGAGATCGCGCCGTGGCACCGACAGCTCCGCCAGCTCCTGCTCCGCCGCGTCGATCGCCTTCGCCAGCATGTCGGACGCGAGCCGCTGATCGTTGCCGCGAATGATGCGCGCCAGCACCGGCCGGTGCGCATGCGACGCCGTGCGGTACCGCTCCAGCAGGTCCTGTTGCGCGCGGAGCGCGTAGAGCCAGTCGCGATAGATATCGGCCCGCGCATTGCCGAGAAAGTCGGTCGGCGCGAGCAGCGAATTGCCCTGCATGATGTTGCGGTCGAGGTTCGGCAGCGGCGGGACGTCCTCGATGGCCACGTCCGTCTGCGCCACGATGGCCAGCCACAGACGCAGCTCGCACAGCCGCACGGCCTCCGGCTTCACGTCCACGCCGAACAGCGAGCGCTCCACGATTCGCCGCCGCAGATCCGGCGGCACCGTGCCCGCGAGTTGCCGGTGCAGCCGCTCCACCACGCGCAGCGCGGAGAGCAGAAACGCGCCGGAGCCGCACGCCGGATCGAGAATGGTGATGCCCTCGAGCCGCGCCAGCAGTTGCTCCGCGTCTCCTTCGCCGAGCCAGTGCACGATGGCCTTCTCCGTCAGGAGGTCGACGATCTCCTTCGGCGTGTAGAAGCTCCCGCTGGCCGCACGCTCCCCCTCCGCCATCAGCGACTCGAACACCTTGCCGAGCATTTCCGGATCGACGTGCGTGCCCGCCGGATCGCCCTCGCCATGCAGCTCGTCCAGGCGAAAGTCGAACTTCTCGAAGACCTCCTCGAGCACCCGCTGCATCAGGTCGTTCGGCAGATGCAGCTCGTGATGGCGCTGCTCGAGCAGCGTCGGCTCGAACAGACCGCCGTTCAGATACGGGATGCGCCCCAGCCGCCGCGCCGCCAGCGTCCGCTCGTGCAGCGGCGTGTTCAGGCAGCCGAAGAAGAGCGGCAGAAGCACGCCCGAGAACCACTCCCGCCCCCGCTCAACCTCGTGCGCCAGCCGGTCCACGAGAAAGCGGCGCTCACCGTTGAGCCACCCCTTCTCTTGCACGAACGAGAGAAAGAGCAGGCGCGAGAGGATCAGCAGCGCCTCCGCGTCGATGGCCTCTTCGGTCTCGCCGTCGCAACAGTCGCGCAACGCCACCGCCACCTCGTTCACCGCCGTACGGAAGCGGAGAAAGAACTGCCGGCCGACGCTCTCCCGATCCAGCGCGCGATCGAAGATGCGCGGCAGCGTGCTCTCGTCACCCGCTGCAAGAAGGTTCAGGCGATCGACCGCATGCGCCGTCGGCGCGGCCAGATCGACATCCAGCCGGCGCAGAACCTTGCCGCCGAGGTCATACAGCGCGAGCCGATTCTCCGCATGATTAATCAGTACTGATTTGGTGGCGATATTGTATTTGCGATAACTGCGCAGGAATTCACCGATCGAATCCTCCCCAACGCGGCCTTCCAGCACGAACAGATCGAAGTCGCGCAGCCGCACCGCGAGGTGAAACCGCGTCTCGCCGTTCCACGGCAGCGCCACCCCTCCGCGGCGCCACTCCTCGCGATCCACGGCTACCGGCGCCACCGGATACCCGAGCGCGCGCAGCAGCGAGAAAGGCTCGGCATGACGGACGTCCGCCGCCGTCAGCATTGGAGGCCTCCGTCCGTACCGAGCCGCACGGCGTAGAGCCAGTTGTCGGTTGGCGGTTGTCGGTTGTCGGGAAAGGCAGCAAGTGCGGGGTCTGAACCGCCAACCGCCAACCGCCAACCGTCAACTGCCTTCGCCGCGGGTACACTACGCGGCGCCTGATGCCGATCCGCTGGGCCTACCTGAAACGCGTACTTGCCGGGGCGATCTTCGGCCTCTACATGACGCACCTGCTGTACTTTCTCAACCCGCAGGTCGAGATCACGCCGGTACGCCTGGCCACCGTCACCATCATTTACGGCCTGATCTGCGGCTTTCTGTTCGGGTCGGTCCTGTGGGCCCTGCGCGTTCTGCGCGTGCGGCTCTTCGGCAAACCCGATCTCTACCGCACGCACGGTTTCGGCTTTGTCGTCTTCGCCGCCTTCATGGCCTCGGTGATCTACTGGATCCACCTGCAGGTCGTGCGGATCTACCTCCCCATCGGCGCGGTGCGCGTCCTGTCCAAGGCCACCAACGTCATCACCGCCACCGCCTTTGTCCTGCTCGTGCTGTGGGTCCTCGAGCGGAACGCCGACCGCCGGCTCTCGCGCGGCATCTTCATCACCGGCGTGCTGCTCATCGCGGTCTCGTCGTTCTTTCTCTATCAGCGCCGCGAGAGCTATCGCACGGAGCGCCGCAATGTAGTCGTTGCCAACATCGGGGCCGTGGCCGGTCACCGGCCGGTGCTGGTGATCGCCATCCGCAACCTCCC
>JAXDJK010000208.1:0-8786 GCA_034665665.1 Acidobacteriota bacterium | reverse complement strand
CCCTCCCGTTTCAGCGGACGACTCTCTCCTGCAGCGTGCGGATGACGAGGGTGGCCGCCGCGTCCGCGATGCCGATCCATTGGCGCGTGGCGTCTTCGACGCGTGCGTCGAGGCCGTCGTCGTGCATGGGGTGGAAGATCGGGATTCGTCCGTGGAGGAGCTCGTCGCGCAATGCGAGGAGCCGCGGCTCGGGCGCGACGCGTAAGGCCTCGACGGCCGTGGCCAGGCGAACGATGGACTGTTCCTCGTCCTCTTCGGCGCGACCGAGCCGCAGCAGTTGAAAGAGTGCCTTCGCTTCGTCGCTGGTCGCGACCTGCTGCGTCCCGGTCTGCAGCGCGTCGTACCAGGCGATGACGCTCGGCAGCGGCAGTTGCGGGAGTCCCGCGGCGGAGGCGAAGACGTGCGGATGGAAGGTGAGCTCGCGTACGCGCAACTCGCCGCCGGTAATCGAGAGCGTTCCGCCGAACGAGCCGGGCGAGGCGAGGTTGAGCAGCAGGAAGACGTCGTGAAAGAACAGCTCGACGTACGCCGGCGCGTTGCGGCGGTCGACGTCGCCCAGCACCTCGACGGCGATCCGGAGCTCCGGCGTGGTCAGGTCCGCCGGCCACTCCGCGACGACGCGCACCGCGCCGTACACCCGCTCGCGAATCACCCCTGCCGGCACGGCCTCATTGCCGGCGAGCTCCGCTTCGAACCGCATTCCCTTGAACATCGTCCTGTCCTCCGGAACTAAGCATCTCCCGCACGAGCCGCCGCTAAGGGAATCTCTACCGGTGGTACCGCGGCGGCGGACCCGCGCCCTCGGCGGGCCCGAAAAGGCAGCCTCGTTTCTCTACGATCGGTGGATGCCTCGAGGCAGAGTTTCCATTCCGAGGAGATGCACGCTCGCGGGTGAAGAGAAGCGGCTGGGGGGCGGTCAGGCGCTCGTCAACTCGCTCCAGCCTTACGCTGGCTATACTGAGGCCGTGGACTGGACGTCGCTGCCCGGAGGAGAGCTGATTCGCGAGGGTCTCGAGGACGCCGCCGCGGGACGTCGGACGATCGGGGCACTGCTCGTCGCAATCGGCGCTCCGCGGCTCCGCCGGGCGGGCGTGGATGTTCCGGAGATCGGCGTTGCCGACCCGGAGCACCGGCTCTACGAGGTCCTCGCCGAGGACGACAGCGACGCCGCGCATTCGCGCTACAACGCGCTCATCCGGCAGCTGGTCAGCTTCGAGAGAGCGCTCGAATGCGCCGCGTAGTCGACCGCGAACGACTGCTGCGGTTCATGCACGACCTCGGCCGCGAAGCGCGCTCCGACGCGACGGTCTACCTCACAGGAGGCGCCAGTGCGCTGCTTTTCGGTTGGCGGGCAACGACGATCGACATCGACATGAAGATCGATCCGGAGTCGAACGAAATCCTGCGCGCGCTCCCCGATCTGAAAGAGCGTTATGACCTCAACATCGAGCTGGCGTCGCCCGACCACTTCATCCCCGCCTTACCCGGCTGGCGCGAGCGCAGTGCGTTCATCGAGTGCTGCGGCCCGATCACGTTTCGCCATTACGACTTCTACAGCCAGGCACTCTCGAAGCTGGAACGAGGCCACGCCCGCGACACGTCGGACGTCGACGCGATGCTCGCCGCAGGTGTGATCGAGCCGACGGAGCTCCTCCGGATGTATGACGCAATCGAGCCGGAGCTGTACCGCTATCCCGCCATCACCCCCGCGGTGTTCCGGCGCGCTGTCGAGACGTACCTGCAACGCGTCAGCGGTTGATGATGTCGTAACGCCGTGGTTCACGAATGTCGCCGCTCCGCGGCTGGATTTACGGGGCGGGTCGTCCCAAGGCTGACGCCTTGGGCTAGAGAGATATCGCCGCTCCGCGGCTAACCCTCGTTTAGCTACAGCGACGTCAGGCCGCAACTTCGACGGGAGCGCGCCGGACTACGCGGAGCGTTTGGAGTGCGGCGCTTTCCCGCCGCTCTTGTATAGCCATGGGCAGCGCACGTGACCTCACGCAGTCCCTCCGCGCGAGTGCCACCACCAGCGCTTGTGGCTGTACGAGAGCGGCGGGAAAGCGCCGCACTCCAAACGCTTCGCGTAGTCCGGGGCGCTTATCGCTGCGCGATCTCCTTCAGGTTGTCTTCGCGGTTGCGGTCGAGGAGTTTGGAGTCGGCGTCGATGGCGGCGCTGGCCGGGAGGCGGGGGACGGTGACGGTGAGGGTTTGCGGGCCGGAGTGGAGGCGGTGGGTTTGGCGGTAGAGGACGGGGCCGCGGGACTCCCCTGCTTTGGGGGCGGCGAGGAGGGTTAGTTCGATGCGGTCGTTCATGGGGACG
Organism: Acidobacteriota bacterium; assembly: GCA_034665665.1. Classification (GTDB taxonomy): domain Bacteria; phylum Acidobacteriota; class Thermoanaerobaculia; order Gp7-AA8; family Gp7-AA8; genus DASWOB01. The sequence goes on along the minus strand of JAXDJK010000208.1, from coordinate 6,466 downwards.
CGGGTTTCGCGGCCGGCGGTGCCGACTTTCAGTTTGTAGGCTGCGATGTGGAGCGTGACGCGGTAGGCGGCGCCGGTGGGGACGACTTTGGCGGATTTCATGCGGAGATCCCAGAAGGTGATCTCGGCAAAGAGGTCGTTCAGGAGGGGCTGCGTGTCGGGCGGGGTGACGGCGCGGAGGTGGCGGTAGAGGTCGAGCGACGTGGGGAAGGGCGGTTGGCCGGAGCGGTACTCGACGACGAAGTTGCGGAGGGCGGCGTTGATGCGGTCGGTGCCGACGGCTTCGCGGAGCGAGAGCATGGCCAGCGCACCGGTGCGATAGGCAGCCAACCAGTCCGTGGCCCGCAGGAGCGGGAGCTCGGGGGTCTGGTGCGGGGCGAGATAGGCGTCGCGCATGACCTGCATGACCCGCCGCAGATGCTCGCGGCCAAGGTTCTCCTGGACGACGTTCATCGCGCTGTACCAGGCCAGGCTTTCGCTCACCAGCGGCGCGCCTTCGACGCGCGCCGGCACGACCTGATTGCCCCACCATTGATGGGCGACCTCGTGCGCGATGACAGCGAACGGGAAGTCGATCTGGCGCGGGTCCGCTGCCGGATCCGCATACGCCAGGACCTCGGACCAGATCACCGTACCGGGATGGCCGGTCAGCCGGTTGCCCCCGGTGATGGGGAACTCGACGAGCCGGAGTTGCCGCTGCGGGTACGGCCCGAAATGGCGCGAGTAGTCGTCGAGTGAGGCTCGGGCGGCGCGGGCGATCCGCTCTACGTTCCAGGCGTGTTTCGGGTGATACACGACCTCGATATCGACGGTCTTCCAGCGCGAGCGGTAGACGGCGTAGCGCGCGGAGAGAATCGGGAAGCCGTTCCGGATGGGCGTGTCGGTGACGTAGTGAAAGTAGCGCCGTCCACGCTCGCTCCAGCTCCGGCGCAGGGCACCGGGAGCGATGGCGATCTGGTCGGCGTCAGTTCCGATGACCGTGTCGAGATCGATGCGCTCGAGTCCTCGTCCTTCGTTCCGCGCGGCGGCATCCTGCAGCGATGGCAGCGCCGGCCGGCGCGGCAGGCCATACAGCCGGCGCTCGCCGGGGTTGTCGAGCTCCACGCCGCGCCGGTAGCCGACTTCCGGCAGCCAGGTCCGGCCGCCGCTGCCGGGGCGATGCTCGAGGAGCGTGCCGTTTTCCGCGATGGCCGCACTGATACCGGCGTTCGTGAATCCGCGGCTGGCCAGGCGGACCTCGAAGTCCATCCGTAATGACTGGCCCGGCGCGAGCGGCGTGCCGAGGGTGTAGATGCTGTAGCCGAGATCGCGGTCGACGAGCGTCGTACGCGATGGCCGGTCGAACGTCACGCCGGTCGCCGGAACGGTGCGGCGCGTGACGAGATGGATCGTGTCGATGGCGCGGCCGCTCCGGTTCTCGAGCTGGTACGTGCCGCGGATGTCCGCGCTCAGCCGCGCCGGATGCAGCTCGACGTGCAACTTCGTCGCGGTGACGAGGGGCTGCGCGAGATCCGCGTAGCGGCCGTAATGCCGTTCGTACTCGGCGCTCCGGCTCGTCGATTCGGCTTCGGTCAGGTATTCGTTCAGGACGTTCGTGTTGTAGAAGACGAAGCCGCCGGCGAGGACGATGAGCGCCAGCGCCGCGGCCGCGATCGCCGCGGGCATGCGTGTGAAACGCTGACGGGCCAGCGCGAACGTCCGCGCGTCATGGCCGCGGACCCAGAACAGCCGCGCCAGCAGTGCAAAGAGGAGCGCCCATCCGGCCCAGTACAGCTTGAACCAGAGCCATGGGCCGAGGGACGCGCCGAAGCCGCTGATCTCCGAGTACGTCACGCCCGGATCGGCACCGTAGATGAGCAGGTTGTGCTCGAGGCCCAGGCCACCGGCGAACTGCGGGAGCACCCAGGCCAGCATGACGATGGTGGTGGCTACGTACTTTTGATTGACGACCACCTGCACCCCGATCGCCAGCGCGGCGAAGAGCAGGTAGTCGACCATCTTCATGCCCAGCAGGACGCGCAGCCAGAGCATCGGCTCGAAGTCGTAGTAGCCGGACCCGAGTTGCGTGACGATGCCGGTGGCGATCAGGGCGGCTTGCATGGTCACGAGCAGCAGCACGAGGGCGCCGAACTTGCCGAGGAGCGACACCGCGTCGGGCAGGGGCGTGGCGTCACGGATGTCGTGCTCGCGCGCATCGCGCTCGCGCCAGATCAGTTGTCCGGCGAAGAAGGCCACCAGCGCGCCGACGGTGATGCCGCTCACGTTGAACTTGCCGTACAGCAGGACCAGGCGGCCGGTGTTGGGACGGCCGGGCGTGCCGAGGCCGAACTCCAGCAAGTCAGGGACGACGTCGTAGACCAGCCACGCCGTAGCCGGAATGATCAGCGCCGCGCGGCTAGTGATCATCTCCCGGAACGAGCCGAGGGCGATGGCGAAGGCCTGCCGCATGCGCGTGGTGCGGTCGAACGTGCCGCGCACGCGCGACGGCGTGAGCGTGACGGTCCACGGCCTGCTCTCCGCCTCGACCGGCGCCTTCCCGGCACGCCGCCACCACTGCCGACCTGCCGTCGGTGCGTGATGGGCCATGTGGAAACGGAGGTACACGAACAGCAGCGCGGCGATCGAGATACTCAACCAGAGCAGGCGGTTCGTGAGCAGCGCTCCTTCGAATTCGAGTGGCAGCGTGTTGCGCTGAATCGGCGTGCGGCTGCGCCACTGCGCCACCCCCACGATGAAGCCGAAGAGGTCGAGGTGTTTGGCGAGCTCCCACTTGCCGAGCACGCTGGCCACGATCCCTTCCTGTACGGCGCTGTTGAAGAAGAGCACCGCCGCACCGAGGTAGCCAATCATGGCCCGCCGCGTCAGGACCACCAGCGAGAAGAGGAGGGCCGTGGCGAAGAACGCGTTTGGCAGCGCCAGGACCAGGTAGGCGCGGACGTACGGCCAGAGGCGGAACGGGCCGAAGGACGCGGCCTGGCCGATGGGGATGAAGGTCCAGACGGCGAGGGTGACGGGGACGATGGCCAGCAGCAACGCGTTGACGCCGAACGCGCTCAGGAACCGTCCGCCGAGGTAGGTGGCCCTGGCCAGAGGGGTCGTGTAGAGGAGCGGCTCCATGCGCGCCTCGATGTCGCGCGTGGCAGCCTCCCCTGCCAGCGCGGCGGTGACCAGCACGCCGACGACCGTCACGATGATCATGCACGCGGTGGTGACCATTGGCGCGTTGAGGAGAATGCCGTCGCGTACGACGTCGTCGAAGAAGGTCGAGGCCGCGAGCAGTGTGGCTGCCACGAGCCCGGCGCCGTAGATCAGCGTGGAGTAGCGGCGCAGCTGCGTGGTGACGTCGTAGCGGAAGATCTCCCACAGCTTCACGCCGCGACCGCCACGCGACCGCTCATGACGCAAAAGTAGACGTCCTCGAGGTTCGGCTCGGCCGCTTCGAATCCGGAGGCCGGCTTTGTGTCACTGTCGACGCGGACGACGCGGCGGCCGCCGAGCAGCCTGGTGGAGATGAGCGCGTGCTCGCGCTCGATGGCCGGGAGCTCCTCTTTGGCAACGATGCGTTGCCAGATCCGGCCGCGCAGCTCGTCGACGGCGCGCAGCGGCTCGGCCTCGAGGAGGATCTCTCCCTTGTTGATGATGGCCATGCGGGTGCAGAGCTCGGAGACGTCTTCGACGATGTGGGTGGAGAGGATGACGATGCTGTTCTCGCCGAGCTCACTGAGCAGGTTCAGGAAGCGCACGCGCTCGGCGGGATCGAGGCCGGCGGTGGGCTCGTCGACGATGAGCAGCGTCGGATCGCCGAGCAGCGCCACGGCGATGCCGAAGCGCTGGCGCATGCCGCCTGAGTAGCCGCCGAGCTTTTGCTTGCGCACTTCCCAGAGGTTGGTTTGGCGCAGGAGGGCTTCGACCACTCCCCTTCTCGTGGCGCGGTTGGTGATGCCTTCGAGGATGGCGAAGTGCTCGAGCAGGCGCTCGGCAGTGGCGTCGCGGTAGAAACCGAAGTCCTGCGGCAGGTAGCCTAGGGTCTTGCGGACTTCATCCTTCTGCCGGACGACGTCGAGGTCGCCGAGGTGGATCTGCCCTTCGTCCGGGTCCTGGAGCGTGGCCAGGATGCGCATGAGCGTGGACTTGCCGGCGCCGTTGGGGCCGAGCAGGCCGAACATGCCTTGCTCGATGGTGAGGCTGACGTTGCGCAGGGCGCGGACGCCGTTGGGGTAGGTCTTGGTGAGGTTCTGGATCCGGAGGTTGGGCACGTCGGCTAGTACGCACGGCATGGGACTGTGGTGTACAGGGCGGCGGCGACAGGTCGCATCTATAATCAAACGATCCAATCCGTTCCGTTCGAGCTCCCTCCCCTGCCGCAGACACCGCCCCAGCTCGTGACGGGCTGGTACATGGTGTGTGCGAGTGCGAAGGTGCGGCGCGGCGGGATCGCGCGGTTCGAGCTGGGCGGGGAACGGCTGGTGCTGTTCCGCGGGCGTGATTCGGGACGGGTGCATGCGCTGCCGGGTTTCTGCGAGCACCAGGGCGTCGACCTCGCGGGCGGCTCGGTGGTCGGGGACCGGCTGCGCTGTCCGCTTCATTACTGGGAGTACACGGACCGCTGCGCGAAGATCCCCGGGCGCACGGGTCCGCTCTCATCCAAAGCGCGCTACGCGGTGGCGGAGCGTTTCGGGATGATCTTCGTGCACCTCGGCGCGGAGCCGGCGTACGAGCTTCCCGGCTTTTCGATCGACGACGGCGCGCTGGCGTTCCGCGCCGGAAAGGCCGTGACCATCGACTGCCCGTGGTACGTGCCGGTAGCGAATGCATTCGACATGACTCACCTGCAGACCGTGCATCGGCGCGTGCTGACCAGCGAGGTGGAGATGTCGTATCCGGATCCGATGACGTTCATGGCCCGCTACACGACCTCGGTGGCTGGCAGCGGCTGGAGCGACCGGACCATGCGCGCGCTGTCGGGGAATGACATTCGGGTGAAGGTCACGTGCTCGGGCGGGACGCTGCTGATGGTGGAGTCGGCCATCCGGCGTTGGCGCGGCTATCTGATGGTCTGCCTGCGGCCGACAGCCACGGGCGTGTCGATCCTGCCGCTCTTTGGTGTTCCGCGCACGAAGAGCGGGCTGCACGTGCTGGCCGTGCGTCTCTCCGCCGCGCTGTTCACGGAGTTCCTCATGCGCGACGTGCGCGCGCTGAGCGGCATCCGCTTTCCTGCCGGGTTCGTCGACGTCGCCGATCCGGTCATCAATGCCTGCTACCGCCATGTCTGTGGCCTGCCGTCGTACGCGGGCGAGGAGTGTTCATGAAGCGTCTGCTGATCATCGTTCTGGTGACCCTGGGAGCTCCGCTGTACGCGCAACCGCAGGATGCGGCGGCGCATGCTGCCCTGCGCAAGCTGAAGACGACCATGGAGCAGGCGCTGAACGCGCGCGATCAGGCCACGCTCGTGGCGAACGTCGCTCCGGACGTGGTCTTCACCACCATGAACGGCGACGTCTGCCGCGGGCCGCAGCAGATCCGGGCGTACTTTGACAAGATGCTCACCGCGCCGGGCCACGTGGTGAAGGACGTGAAGGTGCACTTCGACGTGGACCAGTTGACGACGCTCTACGGCGGCGACACGGGCGTGGCGTACGGCAGCTCGAACGACCACTACGAGCTGATGGACGGGAAGACGTTCGACATCCGCGGACGCTGGACGTGCACGATGGTGAAGGATGGCGACCGCTGGGTGGTTGCGGCGTTTCACTATTCGGCGAACGTCTTCGACAATCCGATCCTGGACCGCTACAAGTCCGCGCTCTGGCGCGTGGCCATCGGTGCCGCGGCGGCGGCGCTGATCGTGGGACTGCTGCTGGGCCGGGTGATGCGCCGGCGCGCCTGACGATGCGCATCCCCGGGACGCTGAACGTGGCGCTGACGCTGTCGGTGGCGGCGGCGTGCGGCGGCGCGCTCTGGCTGGCGTCGCACGGGACGGCGTGGCAGATGCTGCTGGCAGCGGTGATGTTCTCGCTGGTGGGGAACACGATGTTCTCGCTGCTGCACGAGTCGGTACACGGGATCGCGCATGCGAATGCACGCGTGAATGAGGCGATCGGGACGCTGGCGGCGGTGTTCTTCCCCACGGCGCTTTCGCTGCAGCGCGTGTTTCACCTCGGGCATCACGCGCACAATCGGACCGTCCACGAACAGTTCGATTACATCGGTCCGCACGACCGTCCATGGCTGAAGCGCGCGCAGTGGTACGCGATCCTGACCGGCGTGTACTGGGTGTTCGTGCCGCTGGGCGGCGTTGCGTATCTGCTGGCGCCGTCGCTGTTCACACGCCTCGGCGCGCGCGGGCAAGGCGGGGTGGCGGTGCAGACGGGGGCGTCGTCGATGTTCGGGGGACTGGAGCGGGCACCGCGGATGCGCATCCGCGCGGAGCTGCTCTTCACGATGGCGGCGCAGGCGGCACTGGCGAT
>JAXDJK010000207.1:0-4721 GCA_034665665.1 Acidobacteriota bacterium | reverse complement strand
GGGGAGGTCGAGGCCTTCGCGCAGGAGGTTGATGCCGATCAGGACGTCGTACACGCCCATGCGGAAGTCGCGGAGGATGGCGATGCGCTCCAGCGTCTCGACGTCCGAGTGCAGGTAGTTGACCTTGATCCCCAGCTCCATCAGGTAGCGCGTGAGGTCCTCCGCCATGCGCTTGGTGAGCGTGGTGACCATGGTCCGCTCGCCGATGGCGATGCGGGTCTTGATCTCGCCGATCAGGTCGTCCACCTGCCCTTTCACCGGCTTGATGATCAGCGTCGGATCGAGGAGGCCGGTCGGACGGATGACCTGCTCGACGAAAAGCCCGCCGGTCTTCTGCAGCTCGAATGGGCCGGGCGTGGCGGAGACGTAGATGATCTGGGTGAGCTTCCCCTCAAATTCGTCGAAGGCCAGCGGACGGTTGTCGATGGCGCTGGGGAGGCGGAAGCCGTACTCCACGAGGGTGGTCTTGCGGGCCCGGTCGCCGCCCCACATCGCCCGCACTTGGGGAATCGTCTGGTGGGACTCGTCAACGACCAGCAGGAAGTCTTTGGGAAAGTAGTCGATGAGGGTCGGCGGCGGCTGGCCGGGCAGGCGTCCGCTGAGGTGGCGCGAGTAGTTCTCGATGCCGTTGCAGTAGCCGAGCTCCGCGATCATCTCGAGATCGAACATGGTCCGCTGCGAGAGGCGCTGCGCTTCGAGCAGGCGATCGTTGAAGCGCAGCTCGGCCACGCGCTCGTCGAGCTCCACGCGGATGTTCTCCATGGCCTGCATCAGGCGCTCGCGCGGGGTGACGTAGTGGGTGCGGGGATAAATGGCCAGCCGGTCGTAGGTCTGGCCGCTGGTGCGGCCGGTGATCGGATCGATGCGGGTGATCTTGTCGATCTCGTCGCCGAAGAACTCGATGCGTACGGCATCGTCCTCGTACGCGGGCCAGAGCTCGAGCACGTCGCCGCGCACTCGGTACATGCCGCGCCCGAGGTCGTAGGGCGTGCGCTCGTACTGCATCTCCGTCAACTTGCGGAGGTATTCCGTCATCGGCTTCTCGGCGCCGCGCTCGAAGAAGAGCAGCATGCCGAAGTAGAGCTCCGGATCGCCGATGCCGTAGATGCAGGAAACGGAGGCCACGATGATCACATCGCGCCGCTCGAAGATCGATTTTGTGGCCGCGAGGCGGAGCTTGTCGATCTCCTCGTTCTTGGTCATCTCCTTTTCGATGTAGAGATCGTTCTGGGGGATGTAGGCCTCGGGCTGGTAGTAGTCGTAGTACGAGACGAAGTACTCGACCGCGTTCTCGGGGAAGAAGTTCTTGAACTCCTGGTAGAGCTGCGCCGCCAGGGTCTTGTTGTGACTGAGCACGAGGGTGGGGCGGTTGACGGACTCGATGACCTTGGCGATCGAGAAGGTCTTGCCGGATCCGGTCACGCCCAGGAGCACCTGATCGCGCGTGCCGGCGTTGACGCTCTGGATGAGCTGCTCGATGGCCTGAGGCTGGTCACCCTGCGGCTCGAAGGAAGAGACGATCTTGAAACGCGACATACCGCGCGAAGTCTATCGCTTCCGCGCGCCGGCGTTGATTCTGGTGGCCGTGGCGGTGAGGCGGCGGACCTCGTCGGCGGAGGCGGTGCCGTCGCGCATGGAAGCGCTCAATTGCTGGAGAAAAGGGCGCAGACTGGCCACGTCGACCCGCTTCTCCTGCACGTTCTTCCGCATGGTTTCGACGGCCTTCTCCAGCGCATCTTTATCTACAGCCTGTAGGTCTTTGGCGTACATGCCCCGCAGCTCGCCGAGGGACATGCCGATGGTGAGGTCCATGACCTCGCCGAAACCGCCCGACGAGAGCCAGCCGCCGGCGGCGAACACGATGATCAGAACTACCAGTGCAGCCGCACCGCAGCCGAGGGAAAGCCATTGCGGGAAGGCTGCTTCGGGGGTCGGCGCGGAGTAGTAATCGGCGGGTCTGCGGAAGGCCGGCGCCGGGGTTATGGGAGGAGGCTCAGGGGGTGTCGTTTCCCCGAAGTTTGCCGTGGTCATCGCGCCGGCAAAGAGTATCATGTGCCGATTTTAAAGCGCGGTCCCACATCAACTTCAGAAGGAATGGCATGCCGGCACTTTCCAACGTCACGGTCCTGATTCTCGACGACAATCCGCTCGTCCTGAAACTCGGCCGCGCCCTCCTCGAGCGGGAAGGCTGCACCGTACTCACCGCCTCGAGCTGGATCGAGTTCAACCATGTCCTGGCGGGCAATACGCCCGACATCATTTTCCTGGACGTGAACCTGCCGAGCATCAAGGGCAATCGTCTCAGCGAAGTCCTCAAGTCGCAGTCGAACAAGAAGGACATCCCCATCGTCCTGATCTCCGACCTGCCGGAGAAGTCGCTCGAAGAGATGTTCCCCAGCTCGGGCGCCAACGCCTGGATGCGCAAGCCGCTCACGCGCGACAAGATGGTGGACATGATCACCCGCTACGTCGCCGCGGCGCGGTAGATTAGTAGGCAGTTTGCAGTAGGAAGTAGGCAGGGGATAAACCCCTGGCACTGCCGCCTTATCTCCTGCCTACTGCCAACTGCCTACTGCCTACCCCTCCCGCTCGTATCCGTTTGCGTCACCGGCGGACCCGCCGGCGGCTCCGGTTGCGTGACTGTTGGAGGCACCGTTGGCGGCACCGGCTCGGCCGGCACGTTCGGGGCGGGGCTCTCCGCCCCCTCCCCTGTCTGTGCGCTGGCGTCGTTGGCCTGTTGCGTCGGCTCGGCTTCCTTGGCCTGGTAGAACGGGCGCTGCAGGTAGTACGGCAGCTTGCTCACTTCCACGGAAGCGCCGCTGCAATCCTTGTCCGGCTCCTGGCCGGCCACGAAGGCCTGCATGACCACGCGCGAGCAGGGGCCGGTGCCGCGGCGTCCGCTCGGCAGATCCATCGGCACCACCACCACGCCGGGAGGGGCTTCGAAGTCATCGCGCGGCGTGCGCAGCTTCAGGGTGTCGAGCTGCTTCACGAGATCGATCCACATCGGCAGCGTGACGTCGGCGCCCGTGGCGCCGCCACCGAGGGAACGGCTCGGATCGTCGTAGCCGGTCCAGACGCCGATCGTGTACTCCGGTGAGAAGCCGATGAACCAGGCGTCGGTGTAGCCGTTCGTCGTACCGGTCTTGCCGGCCAGCGGATGCGGCAGTGTGTGCGCGGCGAAACCGGTGCCGCGATCGATCACGCCCTTGAGCATGTAGGCGATCTCGAAGGCCACCTGCGGCGAGGTGGCCTCGCGCAGCTCGGACGGCTTCTCTTCGAGCACGCGGTCGGTCTGGTCGGAGATCTTCCGGATGTAGCGCGGCTTGACGTACACGCCACTGTTGATGAAGACGTTGTAGGCCGCGGTCATCTCCAGCGGCGAGACACCCGCAGCGCCGAGGGAGAGCGACGGGTACTTTGGCAGGTCGGCGGTGATGCCGCAGCGGCGGGCGAAGTCGACCACGCGATCGCCGCCGGTCATCATGTAGGTCTTCACGGCCGGGACGTTGATCGACAGCTCCAGCGCGCGCTGGATGGTCACGATGCCGGCGTACTTCCCGTAGTAGTTCTTCGGGGCGTAGGTGTCGTTGCCGACCGGGATGGCGATCGGTGCGTCGAAGAGCGTATCGGCCGGGGTCAGACCCTTCTCGAAGGCGGCACCGTAGACGAACGGCTTGAAGGACGACCCGGTCTGCCGGCGCGACTGCACGGCGCGGTTGAACTTCGACATCTGGAAGTCGTAGCCGCCGGTCAGGGCGCGGATCTCACCGGATTTGACGTCGATGACCACCATGGCGCCCTGCACCTGCGGCATCTGGTCGAGCGTCCACTTGCGAGCCTTGGTCTTTTCGTCTTCTTTCAGGAGGACGTGGATGACGTCGCCGCGCTTGAGCACGCCGACCAGGTTCTTCTTGTTCGTCCACGACCAGGAGGCGGGGTCGAGCTCGAGGCGGTCTTTGTGCAGCCGGACCGTGAGTTTCTGCGGCGTAACATCGAGGACGACCGCCGGGTAGAGTTTTTCCACGCCCCACGCTTCGCTGCTCCAGCTCGGGTCGCGGTAGGTCTCGGGATCGAGGCCTTCGGCGACGAGGTTGCGGGTGGGGCGGCGGAAGCCGCGGCGTTTGTCAAAGCGGCGCAGTCCCCGCTGCAGCGCGGCTTCCGTGGCCTGCTGGATGCGCAGGTCGAGCGTCGATTCGACTTTCAGGCCGCGCTGGTAGAGGTTCTCGACGCCATACGTCTCCGATTTCTCGATGTACTGGCGAATCTCCTCGGCGAAGTAGGCGCCGACGCGCGGCGCTTCCTCCTTGAACGTGCCGAGGACGATTGGAGCATTGACCGCCTGCTGGTACTGCCCGGCATGGATGTAGTGCTCCTTGAGCATCCGCATCAGCACATAGTCGCGGCGCATCTTGGCGCGGTCCGGATGGGTGATGGGGCTGTAGTACATCGGGGAGCGGATCAGCGCGGCCAGGACGGCTGCTTCGTGCAGCGCCAGCTCCTTCGCGTGCTTGCCGAAGTACATGCGCGAGGCCGCCTCGACGCCGTACGCACCGTGCCCGAGGTAGACCTGGTTCGCGTACAGCTCGAAGATCTGCTCCTTGGTGAAGTCCTTCTCGATCTGCACCGCCAGGAACATCTCGTTGATCTTGCGGCGGAAGCTTTTCTCGGGATTGAGGAAGACCTGCTTGGCGAGCTGCTGGGTGAGCGTGGAGCCGCCC
>JAXDJK010000206.1:0-4446 GCA_034665665.1 Acidobacteriota bacterium | reverse complement strand
TGCGTGACGCGCAACTCATATGTATACAGGCCGTCAGCGAGGCGGTCGAGCTGCAGCATCGGACTGCGACCGGCCGCGAACGTCTCGGTGATCACCTCGCCGTCCGGCCGTTGCACGGAGAGCAGCGTGGCCTTGGCATCGATCGCTGGATGCCATTCGATGGCCCGGGCGGTCGTGACGACCCGCGCGGCGCGCGGTTCCGCATCGGCGGCGAACGCGATGATTGGAAGGAGTGCCGCAATCGTGGCGACGAGGAGAGGGAGAGAGACCTTGTGTGTCGAACGCATGTTGCCTCCTGATGTTAGAAAACGCGGACCGTGGTATGTGCGCCTTTGCGGTCGGCGCGGAGGTAGCCGTTCTTGCGTAAGCCGATGTAATTCACGTCGATCTGGATCTGGCGAGCCTCGTCGAATCGGTCGCGATCGATGTTGATGCCGGACATCTGGCGGCCTTCCAGCTGCACCTTTTCGTTCGCCTCGCGGATGAGATCGGGGATTTTGGTGAAGTCGACCTCGGAGGAATCGAAGAGGCTCGCCTCGAGCGCTTCCTGACTGGTTTGGCCGAAGAGGCAGAACAACGACATCCACTTCTTCATGCGCTCCATACTGCGTTCCGGACGGCAATCTGGCAGTGACCGGGGTCACCGTGAGGCCTCGGGCTACCGCAAGAGGAACTCGCGCGTTCGCCGCACGACCTCGTCTTGTGTGCTCCCGAGGAACAGGAAGTGATTCGCGTAACGCATTTCAACGATCTGTCCGCGAGGCGCCTCGCGCCGGAACTGCTCGATGTTGGTGTGGATCTGCGGCAGGACTTTCGCGTTCCACCACGCGTTCATGACTCTCAAGCTTTCAGCAGTGGGCGCCGCACGAAACGCCGGATGCAGTTTCGGGACTGCATAGAACGCGAGAGCAGGTGCGCGAACCCCTCGGTAGTCCGGATGGAATGCGGCCGATCCTTTCATGAGCTGCGAGCGAATGGGGTCGGCCGGGGGCTCTATGGGGTGGCCCACAATCTTCGCGATCGGGTCGCTGGCCACGAGCGCCTCGACCTTCGATCGATCGTACGCGGCATCGAGATAGACGACCTTGTCGACACGAGCCGGGTACGCCGAAGCGAACGCCGTCAACTCGTCGCCGGCCACGGAGTGCCCGATGAGGGTCAGTTTCGGGATGCCAAGGACATCGAGAAACCGTCGGATGTCCTCGACGCGCGTGTTGACGTCGTAGCCCGTGCGAGGCCTGTCGGATTCGCCGTAGCCTCGCCGTGTCAAAGCGATGACTCGATACTTGTCGGTGAACCGGACGGCGAAGGTATCAAAGGTGTGCGCGTCATGGCCCAATCCGGCCAGCATCAGCAACACCCCTCGCTTGCCGCCACTCCACTCCAGGTAATGCAGCCGCACGCCATTGGCCTTGACGAGCGCACTTCGGTGCGGCGAAGTATCGCCCGCCACCGCCGTCACGTTCATGGCAAATACGATGAGCACCGAACCAAGAATTCGCAGCAGCGCACGCATGGACACCCTCCGTCGACCCTGTCGAATAGTGACGAAGGAGGGCCAAACGTTTCACACGGGGTCCGATCTCCGGTTTCTAAGACGAAAGGCGAAGGTCCACGCACTGTTCGCGCGCAACGCGCGGCACACACCGGAGCGCTGGCGTCCCGCCGGCAGGGCCCGCGGGCGTCTCGCCCGCGCGTGCTCGGGATGCTCACGCTTCAGCACCCGCCCCGGAGCGCGGACAGGCGAGACGCCTGTGGGCCCTGCGGACGGGACGTCCGCGCTCCGGATGCTTGTCCGATGCTGCGGGCTCTGCGCGGGGCGGCGGTGGTGTGCCGCGGGCGGCGCGAGAGCGCGCGCCCGAGCGATCCGACCCCACCGAATGCGCCGCTGTGTCGAGAATGTCGATCTTGTACTGCCCTTGTACGCAATTTCACCGAACAAGAACGAGTGCAGGTCCTCGATTGCCTCTTCGAAGATCTCACCGTCTCGCTGCAGTCGGTGGCTCATCTGACCCGCGAGACGCGAGTAGAGCCGCGAATACAGCCGCGGGGTTCATGAAGTCCGTCCGTCCTTCAAAAAGCGCGCGCTGCGGACGAACCGGAATCGGGTCTGAGGCGACACGTCAGGCGGTTTCCGGAGCGTCGCGACATCGCTGAGGAACTTCTTGACCGACGCGGGCGGCAAGTGACCGAGGTGCTCGCCGAACGAGAAGTGCCGGCGTTGCCGGGCGATGGTGCAGGCCATCGTCCGCAAGCCGTTCGGCAGGCTCACTGGCATGACATATGTACGGCAGGACCGCTAGGAGGCAGTTATGAACAACGCGTGTTCCCGTACACTGCTCATGGCTCTGGCGGTTGTCGCTTTCCTGTCGGTTCTCCCTGACGACGCCTACGCTACCGCGCCGAGCACGATGGAAACCGAGCCCACTCCCGCTGCACGCGCGGAGCTCTGGCGTGAGGCGATCGAGGACTTCACCGCCGCACATCCCGACCTCACCCCCGAACAGGCACAACTGCTCGATCAGGGGGTCAGCCTGGGCGACGAGATCGCCACGCTGACGCAGGACACGCGCGCACAGGCTGCGTTTGCCCGGGAGGCTACCGCTTTCATGGAGCACGCACGTGAGCTCTTCACGAATAGCCAGCTCGGTGAGCTGTTCACCGCCATGGGGGAGACGCAGGTCTGGATGGCCCAGGTGACCGCCGGAGATGCCTACTGCACCTGCACCGGCACCAATACCTGCACCATAGGGCCGGGCGGTCCGAGCGGATCCTGTCAGGCAGGGTGCACGAGCTGGGCTGGTTCCGATGGCCTGCGCCGCGACGGTCTTTGCGGCCCGGCCGCCTCCACGGAATAGGCATGGTCAGCAGTCGCAAGCCCAGGAGGGGCGGAGGGGGGCGGTGACTACTGCTTCGTTACCTCCCGCGTCGCAATTGATTTTGCTGATGACGCTGCGGTCAAGTCAGAAACTGCCAAGCAGTTCGACGTAACCGCCGACCTTCGGAAATGCAGCGAGCGCGTTTACGAGTCGTTCGTCGGCGGTGATCAGGCGGGTCGGGAGCCACGAATGATGGTCAGAATCGAGGAGCCGAAGCGCCGCCTCCGTACCGTTCTCAGGGACGAACCACTTGATCACAACGCTGGCGTCGACGACAACCACGCTCATCTGTGGTCGCGATCTTCGCGGACGAGCGCGACGCTATCGGAGTGCGTCCCGCGCAGACGTTCCAGCCATCGCGCGGATAGGCGACGTGTTTCAACCAGACTCCGCTCACTTGCTTTGCTCAGAGCATCATGGATCTCTGACTGGAGGGATCGTCCATTGGCCTGCGCAGTCGCCTTCAGTCGTTTCAGTACCTTCTCGTCGAGATCTCGGATGAGCACATCTGCCATGACCGCACCTACTATCACAATGATACCGCAGAGGTATGGCGCCGCACCTTCTAATACCGTCGGTGAATGCGTCCATGGCCGCAAGGTCCGAGGTCGGATCCGTAGTCTTCGGTTATCTGAAGCAAAACCGAAGGGTGGTGTCGTTTGCCCCCAACCGGGGAGCCAAGATCCGGGGTCAGACCTTCGGTCTTCGTTTGGTTGTTCCGCGCGGCGGGCGCTGTCGAATTCGAAACGGCCGTCTGGGCCCGAGGTGGCGGGGAAATACGCCTGCACCTCCAGCTCCGCGGGTAATCGCCGGGGATGCGCACGCGGCCGGAGATCCGTCGCAATGGGAGCTCCTGCGACCGGGCAGGCGGAGACGTCCACCGGAACACCACGCTCCGCACGTGACGGCGCATCGACGTTCGCCGCAACCAAGGTCTCGATGGTGGAGCTTTTCGACCTCGATCCTGACAGTTCTCCCAACGGAACCTAACCAGCCCTGGTCTGCGTCACGGCGGGCGCCGCCGAAGACAGGGGCGCGTTCTTCGAGAAGAGTACGGCAGCCTTCGAGGCGTGTAGCGCTCCCGCGATCCTCTCACGTCGAGACCTTCACGGCTGGCGCGCAGGCGTCCACGGCGCTGTTCGAGGCGACGTCTCGGACGGGGTTCGCACGAACATCTGGGCGCCAGACCTTCGTGCTGCCGGCCGGCGCATGAAGCTCTGACGGCCAGAGCTTCAGGGTCGGCCCGCCCTATGAAGGCTCTGGCGCTCAGACCTTCGATGCGCCGGCGACCTCGCGAAGCTCTGGCCGTCAGAGCTTCGAGGCTCGATCGCAGCCCTGTTCTTGATCCTGACCAGGCAAACTTGTCGTCATTGCAGACAACGGCGCCTTCGTGGCGAGAGAGAGCCGAACGATCATCAGTTCCCAAGCCAGCACGCCAGAGGAGCTCCCGCCTTCGCAGGAGCTGGTGGCCAACCGCAAAGGAAGCTCGGGCCGCAAGTGCTCGCCGCTTGCACCCGGACTCCACGAAGAGCGTCGCGGCTACGCGAAGCGTTTGGAGTGCGGGGGG
>JAXDJK010000205.1:0-4798 GCA_034665665.1 Acidobacteriota bacterium | reverse complement strand
ACCCTCCATCGCCGGAACGCGACCGCCGCGCAGTTGCCGCGGCTGGCTGCCTGGTTTCGACAACTGGACGCGCTGGGGGTGACGAGCGTGCGACTGCATGCGCTCGAATCGGAGAATGAAACGGTTCGGTCGCTCTACGGTTTGACGGAGCGCGAGAACGTCGAAGCGATGCTCTTCTTTGCAGGAGTGGAAGCGGCGTTGCCGCGGCTGCGGTTCGATCTCTTCCGCGAAGCGGAGTGGCTTCTGGCCGGCCGCGACCAAGGGGTGTCGTGCGTCTGGCGCGCCTGCGATCCCTATACGACGTCGGCGGTGCGCGGGATCGAAGGAAACGGGCAGCGGAGCAATTGCGGCCGCACCAACAAGGAAGGCATCGACTTCGAGAAGAGTGACACCCCGGGATACGAAAGAGCGCTGATGTTGCAGCGCACGCCGTTCGAAGCGGGCGGCTGCTCCGGATGCCGGTTCTTCATCTTCTGCAAGGGACAGTGTCCGGGAACGGCCATTGACGGGGATTGGCGTAATCGCAGTGAGCATTGTGGGCTGTGGTTTGCGCTGTTCGAACATGTGGAGCGGACGATGGTGTTGCGCGGTGACGTGCCGCTGTCGCAGAGCCAGGAGCGTTTCGCGATCGAAGGGCGCCTCGTGGCTGCCTGGAGCCGGGGCGAGAATCCTTCCATCGGCGAAGTGGTGACGTCATGACGGCGGCAGCGCATGCACCGCACGGTGAATTCATCCGCACGGCCTGGACATCGTCGGCCGCGCGGTCTGTATGGGAGCCAAGGCTCATGCGGATCAGCGCGGCGTGGCAACGGATTGAGATCGAGAGTGTGAAAGAAGGCTTGCGTGCCTGCGCGCTCACGTTGATTCCGGCTTGGTACATCTTCGAGCTCGCCGCCGCGCTCGCCCCGGACTTCGAGGTGTTGACCGTCCAGACGCTGGCGGCGACGGAGGCGAGCTATCAGGCATTTGAGACGGAGCGGTGGAAGCCGGGCAGCAAGTTGAATCTTCGTGTCGCTATCGGCCGGACTTCGGATGTTCGAGGCCTTGCGGACGCGTTCGCGCGTCGCGACGACCTGGCTATCGGCAAGTTGCTGGGCTTTCCGGAGTGCTGTGTCGCATTTTTCCAGCGTGTCTGTGTGGACGGCGGTTCGCGCGACACGACGTGGGCCGCAGCCACACGCGGCGGAGCATCCACAACGCTCACCGTCGAGGTCGCCCCGACACAGCCCGCCAATCTCCTCTTGCGCTGGTTGGGGGTACGCTTGGTCCCTCACCTGGCGTGTGGATTCGATTGTGCGGCGACGGATGCACTCGGCCGGAAGTTCATGGTTCTTGGGCGCGATGCTGGCTTTCGAGACGAGATCGCCTGGAGTGAGGAAATCCTGTCGTGGCCCGTTGAATGGTCGGCGCTCCATGGCATTGCCGAGATCCGTACGCCGGTGGTCAAGGTCGTGACGTCGTCGGACGACTGCGATGGAAAGCGCATCGTCCGCGCGAAGGGCACCGCATACCCCGCCGAAGGTGCGCGCGGCCTCGCGTTTCCCTATTCGCGATCGGTCGTCGAGGAGATCGACCGTGGCACGGCCGCGTATCGCGACAACGGGTTTTCGACAGTAGAAGCTATGGATGCAGCTCATGCACCGTTGGTCGATCTCGCTGTAGAGGCTTTGGCGCAGCAGGCGGGGCCGGTCCTCGACCTCGGCTGCGGGAACGGCCTCCTCCTCGACAAGATCCGTCAGCGTCTGAGCGTCCCGATTCATGGAGTGGACGCTGACGCCGACAAGATCCACCGGGCGCGTTCCCTTTACCCGGCCGGTACGTTCATGGCCGGCGATCTCTTCACGAGCGAGTCGATCTGGCAACGCTCCTATGCACTTGCGCTCATCTCTGCTGCCCGGATCCACGAAGCGTCGGATGACGCTGTGTCGCAACTCGCAACGTCCATCGCGCTCCACGCCTCCCGTCTGATTCTCTACGCATACGGTGATACACCCTTTCATCCGGAGCGGTTGGCGGCGCAGTGCGGTCTGCAGATCGTCGGCCGATCCGCGACCAAGACCGCTGTCCTTTGCGAACCGGCGGGGCTGCACCGCTGAGGTACGGCTGCCCGTTCAATGAGAATGGGCCCGTAACAACTCCCGCGCGGCACGCTGGCCGGAGTCGATGGCGCCGGCCACGGTGCCGGTCTGATCGCTGCTCGTGCCGGCGCCGGCGAAGAAGAGCGTGTTGGCCGTGGGGCGGCCGAGGGCCGTGGCGGCGGTAGCGCCGCCGACGGCGGCGTAGGAGTAGGCGCCGCGGCTGAACGGATCGCTCTGCCAGTCGTGGGTCCAGGTGGTGACGAGCAGGGCATCACGCCGTCGTAGCCGTGGAGGAGGCGGTACTGCCGGTTCTCGTCTTCCTGCTCCCCGTCGGCCATGCGCAGCACCTGGGTGCTCATCCGTTCCGCGTGCGCGGCGTGATAGCCCTCCACGAATCCGTGCACCAGCTCACGCCGGCGTGGCGGCATGGAGCGGCGGCGGCGCAGGAACTCGGCGAAGGAGATGTCGCCGCGCAGCCGGCCGATCTGGCCGCGCACGCGATTCACCTCGTCCCAGAAATCAGGGATCTGCTCCCACCGTCCGTCGCGCGCCCACCAGTGATTGTCCGGCAGCTCGCAAACCGGCAGGGCGGCCGCATGGACCACCGCGAACGTCGATTCGGGATCGCCGTGGATGAACTCCGCGCCCAGCTCCACCGGCATGGGTAGGCCGGCAGGATGGATCGTGTGCACACGGCCGCCGATGCGCCCGCGCGCTTCCACGACGAGGACGCGCTTGCCCTTGCCGGTCAGCTCGCGCGCGGCCGTGAGGCCGGCTGCACCGGCGCCGATGATGATGACGTCGTACTTCACACGCAGGGTTGCTGCTACGTATCGCCGACGATCTTCGACCAGGGCAGCGTGCGCACGAGCAGCACTTTCTCGTCGATGTCGTGCTGTGTGGCGCGTTCGCCGAGCACGCGCCGCAGGTATTCGACTTCCGTCGAGACCAGCTTGTTGTGCTTCGGGAAGAGCCGCAACGCAGCGCTCTGGAGGTTGCGTTCCGAGACGGAGACTTGCTTGGGGGCTCTCGTAGTTTTCGCAGCCATGATTTGCCAGCGTTCATTGTGGCCGAAAATCATCCTGGCGTGAACGCTACCGTTTTCGTGTGCTCGCCATCACCCGGCCCGGTAAGGCCGACCGGAACGGCAGCGCCTCCTGCACGAAGTCCTGCCGCCACGGCACGCAACCGCAGAGTGCGCAGCGGGTACCGTCTACATGTGCTGCCCGGGAGTGACCGCAGATCCCACAATGTTTCATCGCGTTCTCCACATTGGTTATTCAGATCAAGCGGTGTGCCTGCTGAACCAATTCATGTCCGCTAAGAGTAGGCGTTAACGAAGCGTAAGTAGCGTAACGCTAACGGCAGTAGAGAAAATTCGGCTTCCAGGACGAAAGGAGAGGTGGAAATCTCCCGTGTGTAGAGTCGGGGCGAAAAACACCGCGTTTGCCCTACCATTTGCTCCATGAGTGACCTCACGGACGCGATCAAGCAGGGGGATCTGGCCCGGGCGGCGGCGATTCTGGAACAGGACCCGGGCCTGGTGAATGAGCCGGAGGGGACGGTGTCGCCGCTGCTCCTGGCCGTCTACCACGGCAAGCACGACATCGCCCGGTTGCTGGTGGACCGCGGGGCCGCGGTTTCATTCGGCGAAGCGGTGGCGCTGGGCGACGGCGAGCGGGTGCGGGGCATGCTGGCGGCCGATCCGTCGCTGCTGGAGCGGCGCACGCCGGACGGTTTTCCGCCGGTCGGCCTGGCCATCTTCTTCCGCAACGGTGCGCTGGCGCGGTGGCTCATCGAGCAGGGGGCGGACGTCTCCGCCGCCGCCGAGAATGCGCAGCGCGTGGCGCCGGTGCATGCCGCCGCGGCGGTGTGCGACCGCGAGACGATGCGGCTGCTCCTCGAGCGCGGCGCCGACCCAAACGCACGCCAGCAGGTAGATTACACAGCCCTGCACGGCGCGGCCAGCCGCGGCGACATGGAGATCGCCAGGCTCCTCCTCGCGCACGGCGCGGACCGGACCGCCGTCGGCAGCGACGGCATGACCATCGAAGCCATCGCCCGCAAGTACGGCCACCCGGAGTTCGCGGACTGGTTCGCTACAGCCTGAAAACACGGACGGCGCGAGTCACACAGGCAGCGCCTGTGGCTGTACGAAAGCGGTGGCGACACCGCACTCCAAACGCTTCGCGTAGTCCGGCGCGCTCATGGACGACAACATCTAGCTGGTCGGATGAAAACTCGCCACCACCTCAAGGGTGGAGAACACCGCGAAGCGTTTGGAGTGCGGTGTCGCCACCGCTTTTGTACAGCCATCCACGCAGTCGGTGCTGGTCAGGCACGCGTGGTCACCAACTGCGGCACTTCGGGGAACGAGCCGCCGCGGGAGAAGAAGACGTGCCGGGCCAGCGCGCGCAGCGGCGGCGTGCGCATCAGCGCGCAGGCCAGCTCCGTGATCGACGTCGTGGCCAGCGCGCGGATGCCGTGGCGCATCCAGCGCCGCGTGACGAAGCGTCCGCGGAAGTGATCGCCGGAGTAGTGCCGCACCATCGACGCATCGCCGGTATCGAGATAGGCGGTGATCACGTCGGCGGCAAAGGACGAGAGCCGCAGCGCGGCATCGAGCCCGCCGGCCGTCAGCGGTGACACGGCCCCGGCCGCGTCGCCGACCAGCAGCCCGCGCTCGTTGCCGATGCGCCGCAGGATGCCGTTCACCGGAA
>JAXDJK010000204.1:0-3650 GCA_034665665.1 Acidobacteriota bacterium | reverse complement strand
CGCTCTTGTACAGCCACAGGCGCTGCTCATGGCTATACGAAAGCGGCGGGAAAGCGCCGCACTCCAAACGCTTCGCGTAGTCCGCCGCGCTCTACGCTGTAAGCGCCTAACCCTCTTCTCCCCGCATCTCGCGCAAATACGCCAGAAACTCATCCGCGGCGACGGGCGGCTTGATCAGGTAGCCCTGCATCTGATCGCAGGCATGCCGGCGGAGGAAGTTCGCCTGTTCGGTGAACTCCACGCCCTCGGCGATCACCTTCAGGCGGAGGCTGTGGGCCATGGCGATGATGGCCGTGACGATGGACGCGCTGTCGGGATCCGAGGTGATGTCGTGGATGAACGACTGGTCGATCTTCAGCGTGTCGATGGGGAAGCGCTTCAGATAGCTGAGCGACGAATGGCCCGTGCCGAAGTCATCCAGGGAGATGCGGATGCCGAGCTTCTTCAGCTCGTACAGCGTGCGCACGCTCGTCTCCGGGCTGAGCATCGCGCTCGATTCCGTAATCTCCAGTTCCAGCAGCCGCGGCGGAAGGCCAGTCTCCTGCAGGATCTCCCGCACCCGCGGCACGAGATCCACCTGCTGGAGCTGCGTCACCGACAGATTCACCGCCAGCGACAGTGTGCGGAACCCCGCCTCGTGCCAGGCCATGGCCTGGCTGCAGGCCGTGCGCAACGCCCACATGCCGATCGGGATCATCACCCCGGTCGCTTCCGCCAAAGGGATGAACGTCGCCGGCGGGACGTTCCCGATCTGCGGATGGCGCCAGCGCAGCAGCGCTTCCATCCCGCTGACCTTACCGCTGCGCAGGTCGAAGATCGGCTGGAAGTGCACCGCGAACTCGTCGCTGGTCAGCGCGCGTCGCAGCCCGTGCTCCAGCAGGATGCGCTGCAGCGCCTTGGCGTTGATCACCGCGTTGAAGAGCTGGTAGTTGTCGCGGCCCAGCTCCTTGGCCTGGTACATGGCCGTGTCGGCATTCTTGATGAGCGACTCGGCGTCGGTGCCGTCTTCGGGGAAGAGGCTGATGCCGATGCTGGTGGTGATGAAGAACTCGCGCCCTTCGATGTGGAACGGGTAGCGGATGGCTTCGATGATCTTCGTCGCCACCGGCGCCGCATCCTCGGAGCGGTTGAGCCGCGGCAGCAGCACCGTGAACTCGTCGCCGCCGAGGCGCGCCACCGTATCGCTGTCCCGCACGCAGTTTTGAAGGCGGGCCGCCACCGACTGCAGGAGCTGATCGCCGATGTTGTGGCCGAGCGAATCGTTGATCACCTTGAAGCGGTCGACGTCCAGGAACAGCACTGCCAGGTGCGAGCCCTCGCGATTTGCGTGCGACAGCGCCACCGTCAGCCGGTCCTTGAACAGCAGCCGGTTCGGCAGATTCGTGAGCGCATCGTGGTAGGCGAGGTGCTTGATCTGCTCCTCGGCGTACGTCCGCTCGGTGATGTCGCGGACCACGCAGACCATCCCACCGCCGTCGATGGCCGTCAGCGAGATCTCCTGCGGGAAGTTGATGCCGTCGTGGCGCACGCCGGTCGCTTCGCCACGCCACCGGCCGCGCTGATGCACCATCGGCACGACGCTGGTGATGAAGCGCACCTGCTCGTACGGCTCGTACAGATCCGTCAGTGAACGGCCGATCAGCTCGGACGGCATGCCGAAGCCGTACAGCCGCGCCAGCGCGTCATTCGAGTAGGTGAACTCCAGCCGTTCGTTGAGGATGCCGATGCCGTCCATCGAGGCCGTCATCGCCGCCGACTGCATGCGCAGCGTCTCTTCGGCGCGCTTGCGGGCGGTGATGTCGGTGCCGACGTGAAGGAAGCCGGTGATCGCGCCATCCTCGGCACGCAGCGCCGTGACCGACACCGCCACGGTCGAGGTCTCGCCGTTCTTCTTCACGTACGTCCACTCGTGCTCTTCGACGCCTTCGAGCGCGGCCCGCAGCGCCAGCACCTCGAAGCCGCCCACCGGCCGGTCGAGCTCGGAGGAGAGGCCGGCCGCGTGCTGCGCCAGCTCGTGCTCGACGTGAATGTCCAGCAGGCCGCGGCTGCCGATCATCTCCGCCGCCGAATAGCCGAGCATCCGCTCCGCACCGCTGTTGAAGACCCGGATCGTGCCGTCCGGATCGGTGGCGATGATCGAGACGCGCGTGGCCGCATCGAGCACGGCCTTCCGCTGCGCATTCGCGGAGGTCAGCGACTCCTCGGCGCGCTTCCGCTCCGTGATGTCGTGCACGATCGAATACAGCAGCGTGCGGCCGGCCACCTCGATGGGCGCCGAGTGCACCTCCACGTCGCGGATCTCGCCGTTGGAGCGCATGTGCCGGAACACGAAGTAGCTCCGCTCCCGCGCCGTGGCCATGTCCAGCTCCTCGCGCACGTGGTCTTCGCCCAGGACGTTGATGTCCCAGATGCGCATCCCGCGCAGCTCCTCGCGCGTGTAGCCGTAGTAATCGGCCGCTGCCAGGTTCGCGTCGACGAACTTGCCGGTCTTCGGATCGAGGAGCAGCTGCACGGCGCGGTTGTTCTCGAACATCTGCCGGTAGCGGCGCTCGCTGTCGCGGAGCGCTTCTTCCCGCCGCTTGTGCTCGATGGCGGCGGCCACGTGCTCGGCCACGAAGAGGAGCAGCTCCTTGTCCGTGTCGTCGTAGCGCGTGGTCTCGGTGTACGACTGCGCCCCGATCACGCCCCAGGTCCGTCCGGCTGTCGTCAGCGGCGCGCCCAGCCAGTCGATGCAGGCCGCGCCGACAGGGACGATCTCCCCCTCTTCGAGCAGCTTCGCGTAGACCTCCGGCGTCGCCAGGAGCGGCTTGCCGGTGCGCAGTACATACGCCGTCAATCCGTGGCCGGGATTCAGGCCGTCGGGTACTTTGTCGCGCTCATCGACGAAGTAGGGAAAGATCAGGACGTTCCGCTCCGCGTCGTACTCCGCGATGTAGAAGTTGCGGACGTCCATCAGCTCGCCGACCACCGCGTGCACCGACGCGTAGAACGCGTCCAGGCTCTCGGACTCGCGGCTCAGCTGCGCGATCCGGAAGAGCGCGGCCTGCAGCTTCTCCGCGCGCCGCGCCCGGGTCACGTCGCGGAAGTACCACGCCCGTCCTTCCACCGTCTCGCCCGCCATCACCGGCACCGAGGTCCGCATCAGCGTGCGGCCGTCCTTGAGCGGTACCGGCTCGTCCGTGCGCACCTCGTCCGGATGCTCGTAGAGGTAGTTCACCACCTCGATGAAGTTGTCCCAGTCCTCGACCTGGTCGGTGGCGTAGCCGAGCAGCTCGTTGTCCGTGCCGTGCGTGGCGATGCTGTCCGGGATGCCCCAGATCTCCAGGAAGCGCCGGTTGTACGTGAGGATGTGGCCCGCCGTGTCGACCACCAGGATGCCGTCCAGCGTGGCGTCCTGCTGCGCGCGGAGAATGGCCACCGTGGTCCGGAGCGCCTCCCGCCGTCCCACCGTGCCGCCTTTCACCATCCGGGCGAGCGCCCGCCATGCACGCAGAAAACGTGACGGAGCCAGCGAAGGATGTGCGGAACCGGGGTCGATCGTCATTTGGCGACGGAACGAATTCTATGGCGAACCGGGAGAGGTTTGCCTTTAGTCGCCCGACACCCCATGTGCCCGGTAGTACTGCCAGGCCACGAAGTTCTGGTAAACG
>JAXDJK010000203.1:0-3364 GCA_034665665.1 Acidobacteriota bacterium | reverse complement strand
GTCGTGGCATTCCGACCGGACGATGACGTCCGTGCCGGCAAACGACACAGGGATCAACGTCTCGAGGGTCCGCCGGATGCGCGCCACGAGCTCCTCGGTCATGAGGGTCTGGGCGCTCGGGCGCGTGGTGACGTACAAGTCGAGGTGCTGCTCGAGCATGACCGCAACGGCGCAGTCGAATGGGACGCAATCGAATAGAGCCGGGAATGCCTGGGTGAACAGCTCGCTCACCGACTCGGCGTGCGAGGCCCGCGCCGACAGCTCGTGGATGAGCGTCACAAGAGACTGCAATTCTGTATGAACCGCGTCTGAAGGCATCGAATGACCCAGCGGAATGATACAGGCGCCCTCCCTCCTCCGCCCTATACAATGCGCCCGTCTATGCAAGAGTCGTTCGCCATCCCGTACGAACCGGCGCGGCTCCGCGGGGAACGGCTGCTGGTGCTGGCTCCGCATCCGGACGACGAGGTAATCGGCTGCGGCGGCCTGGTCGCGCAGCACCTTCGCGAGAAGCGCACCATTCGCATCCTTGTGGCCACCGATGGCGCACAGGCGGGCGACGCGGCCATGCGCGAGGAAGAGTCGCGCCGAAGCCTGGAGACCTTGGGTGAATTGGCGGTTGGCGGTTGGCGGTTGGCGGAGGAACCGGCTTGCACGCTGGAGTTCCTGCGCTTTCCCGATCGTGGGTTGGATGACTCGGTGGCCGATCGCTTGCGGGAGGAGATTGCGGCGTTTCGTCCCGATCTGATTCTCGTGCCGAGTCCTGTGGAGATTCATCCCGATCACATCGCGTTGTCGCGCGCCTTCTGTGAGCTGGTGCAGCGCGATGCGACGCTGTTCGCGGACCTGGCCCCGGGGCGGGTGGCCTTCTATGAAGTGAGCGCGCCGCTGCGGCCGAATACGCTGGTGGACATTACAGATGTGGCGGAGGCCAAGTACGCGGCCATCGCCGAGCATCATTCGCAGCTCGGATTGCGGGATTACACGTCGTACGCGCGCGGGCTGAATGCCTACAGGGCCATGACCCTGCCGCAGGACGTGCGGTATGCCGAGGGCTATTACGTCGTCGAGCTCCCGCTGCTGCGGACGATGGCCTTCAGCGCGCTGCGGACGCTGACGGGCGCACCGCCGGTGCTCGCAACGACGGGTGACGTCGTGCCGGTGAGCGTGGTGATCCGGACGAAGGACCGTCCCGCGCTGCTGCGGGAAGCGATCGAGTCGGTCCGCGCCAGCGGCTATCCGTGCGAGATCGTAGTGGTCAACGACGGCGGCGCGCGCGTGGACGTCGATGGTGTCACGCTCATCGAGCATGCCCAATCGCGCGGGCGGTCGGTGGCCGCGAACGAAGGCGTGCGCGTGGCGAAGAACGCGTTCATCGCCTTCCTCGATGACGACGACCTGCACTATCCGGAGCACCTGCCCACGCTGACAGCGGCGGCAACGACGGCGCATGCGGGCTGGTACAGCGACGCAGTGTCGGCGTTTCTCCGTCCCGGCACGTCGGGAGCGTACGAGACGCATTCACGGCAGCGGCTGTACACGCACGATTTCGATCGCGAGCTGCTGCTGGTCGACAACTACATTCCCCTGCCGACCATCCTGATCCCGCGGGCGTCGTTCCTCGACCTGGGCGGGTTCGATCCCGAGTTCGACCTGTTCGAGGATTGGGACTTTCTGATCCGCCTCGGGCAGCGCGGCGACTTTCTGCACGTGCGGCGGGTGACGTGCGAGATCCGCCATTTCGAAGGGGGATCGTCGATCATCCTGGCCACCACCGGCGAGGCTTCGCCGCGCTACCGTGAAGCGAAGCTGCAGGTGTGGCGGAAGCACGCGGCGCTGGTGACCCCAGCGGTCTTCGTCACCACGTTCGAGCGCCAGAAACGGCGGGCGGTCTCGCTGCACTCGGATGCGGTGGATGCGCGCGGCGAGTCGGCCGCGGTCCACAACGACGTCAGCCGGCTGGACCGCGAGAAGGGCCAGCTCATCGCGCAGATCGCCGGCATGCAGGATTCGCTCAACGGGGCGATGCTGCGCACGCGCGAGCTCGAAGGGGCGGTCACGGTTCTGGGCGCGTTGGCGGCCAGCGCGGAGCAGAAATCGACGGAGATCGAACAGCTGAAACGCGACATCGAACGGCTCGGCGCCGAAATCGCGGAACTGCGCCGCCACAACGGCGAGAGCGGCGCGGCACTCGAAAGCGCGCGCGTGGAGATCGCGCGCCTCAACGGCCTGCTGGACATGATCTTCCGCTCGAAGACGTGGAAGCTGCACACCACGCTCGAGAAACTGCGGGGACGTGGATGAGCCGTGTGCTCCTGGTCTGCCCCGAGCCGCTCGGTCACGGGCAGCCGGCCGGCATCGGCATCCGCTTCACGGAGATCGCGCGCGTGCTGCTGGCGGACGGCCATGCCGCGACGATCCTCTCGCCGGACGGCGGGACGATCGAAGGCTGCGGTGCCGCAACGATCACGCCGCAGAGCCTTTTGGACGGCAGCACCGCGCACGACGTCGCCATCGTGCAGGGCCACGTGGCGAACGACTTTTTCGCGCACGCGCGGCCCATCCCCACGGTCATTGACCTCTACGATCCGTTCATCGTCGAGAACCTCCACTACTACACCCAGCGCGGGCCGGAAGTGTTCAATCACGATCACGCCACGCTCATGCAGTCGCTGGTGCGCGGCGATCTCTTTCTGTGCGCGTCGGAGGCGCAGCGCCTCTTCTGGCTGGGGATGCTGCTGGCCATCGGAAGGCTGAATCCCATCGTCTTCGCGCAGGACCCGCATCTGGACTCGCTGGTGCGCATCGCGCCGTTTGGCGTGCAATCGTTGCGGACGCCGGTGGTGCACGACCTCGATGCTCCGGCGGTGCTGTTCGGCGGGATCTACGACTGGTACGACCCGCTCGTGGCCATCGACGCGGTGGCCATCGCGCGGAAGAGCATCCCCGGCCTCACGCTCACATTCACGCGGCACCCGAACCCCGACATCACGCCGCAGGGGAAGACAGCCGAAGCGATGCAGTACGTGAAAACGAAGGGCTACGGCGCCTTCGTACGCTTCGAGCCGTGGGCGCCGTACGGCGCGCGCGCGGAGTTCTTCGAGCGCTTCGCGCTGGCGCTGCTGACCTTCCGGCAATCGCTGGAGACGGACCTCTCGATGCGCACGCGCATCTATGACTATCTATGGTGCGGGCTCCCGATCGTGACCAGCTCCGCGCCCGGTACCGACGAGGTGCTGACGCGCTACGGCGCCGGCTCGGTGGTGGCGAGCGATGCCGCCGCGGATTTCGCCGCGGAGCTGGTGGCCATCCTGCGCGATCGCGAGCGGCACGCGGCCATGGTGCACGGAGCGCGGGCGTTCGT
>JAXDJK010000202.1:0-3609 GCA_034665665.1 Acidobacteriota bacterium | reverse complement strand
ACACGCTTGTCGAAGCGGATCAGGAACCCGCCACCGATCAGCAGGGCGTCCAGCCGATCGATCACCTCAGGCAAGTCGGCCACCGATGTGACCGCGTACGGCCACGCCGGCGGCGTCTTCGCGTGGTACGAAAAGCGGTGCAACGTCACCGAGCCGAGGCGCTCCCGCAGTTCCGCCTCGGCAATGAGGGGAAAGAGGAGGTCTCCGTAATTCTCGACGTCGAACGTGCCGACGATCCCGATCTGCCACTCGCGGTCTGTCATTCCAAATCAGCCGGGGCGGATCTTACCGTAGCTGGTGCGGCTGCCATTGCGCACCCCACTTCGATTCGAAGTAGGCCTGGTTCCGCTTCCACAACGCTTCGTACGTTTCCTTGTCCAGCTTCGAGAACGAGGCCTGGCCGAAATGATGGACGTACACGTCCTCGGCGCAGACGACGCGCAGGCCGACCAGGCGGGCCCGGTGCGAGTAATCGTCATCCTCGAACATCCCGATCGCGAACTCCTCGTCCAGCGGCCCGATCCGGTCGTACACCTCGCGGCGCATCCCGACGCAGTACATCGCCGCCACGCGGATGTCGAACAGCTGGCCGTCGTGATCGCGCATGTACGGCTCCGCGAACGCCGGCATTTCGTCGATGTTCGTGTACGGCACGGCGATGCGCGACTCGTTGCCGGAAAAGTTCGTGACCGCCACCACCAGGCCGACCTGCGGGTCGTCGAGATGACGGATCATGCGCGGCAACCAGCCGCGCGGCACGACCGTATCGTTGTTCAGCAGCACCACGTACGCGCCGGTGGCGATCTGCAGCCCTTGATTGTTCGCGGCCGCGAAGCCGACGTTCTCGCGATTCAGAATCACCCGCACCCGTTCATCGCGCCACGCTTCGAGCAACTCGACCGAACCGTCGACCGAGGCGTTGTCGACGACGATCACCTCGAAGTTCGGATGCATGGAATTGCGCAGCACGCTCTCCAGGCAGAGGCGCGTCAGCGCGGCGTTGTTGTATGAAACGATGATGATGCTGGCCGTCGCGTGGGTCTCGCGGATGGCGTTCAGCATCACTTCCGAGCGCGCGCTCCAGGTGTTCGCGCGGGCGGTCTCGATGCGCCGCACGCGCAGCGTTTCGTCCTGCTCGGCGAGGGCCAGGTCGAGCTTGCGCACGAAGTCGTCCGCATCGCCGGCGTGATAGAGCAGATCGCCGTACGGCGCCAGCTCCGGCATGAAGGTCGAGACCACCGGCTTGCCGAGGGAGATGTACTCGTAGAACTTCACCGGATCGGTGGCCGCGGTGATCTCGCTGACCACGAACGGGATCAGGCAGACGTCGAAGTCGCGCAGGTAGGCGGGCATGCGCGCGTACGGCTGCTGCCCGGGCAGGTGGACATTCGGAAGTGCCTGCAACGCGCTCACGTCGACGTCGAACACCCCGCCGATCACCACGAACGAAACGCCTGGACGCTGCATGGCCACGTGCGCGAGCAGCGCCACATCGAACCACGGCGCGATCGCGCCAAAGTAGCCGGCGATGGGGCCCGACACCTCGCCGAGCAGACGCTCTGTGTCATCGGCCGCGGCGAAGTGCACGTAATCGGTGGCGTTGCGGACCAGCTCCACGTGTTCGTTGCGTCCCTGCCACTTATCGAGCAGCCGTTTGGCCGACACGGTCACGAGATCGGCTTCGCGCACGAGCAGCTCTTCGGCCGCGAGGAGCTGCGGCTTCATGCCCGGGAAGGAGTTCCACTCGTCCATGCAGTCGTAGACGAGCGTCCACCCGAAGCGCCGCCGCGCCTCCTCAGCCACGTCGCGCCAGGTGGCCACCTGCACGACCGAAACGGCGGAGACGATGTCGAGGTCGTGGCGCATGGCCTCCAGCATCGACGGGAACCATTCCGTAGTGCGCGGGTCGATGGCGCCGGCGTAGACGTCGATCATCACCGGCGGGGCGATGGTCACTTCCCACACGTTGTCGCGCACCTGCGCCAGCTCGTAGGGGATCGTGCCGGGTGCCAGGAAGGCCGTGGTCTTGAAGACGAACACGCGATGCCCGGCGTCGGCGAATCGCGAGAGCAGTTGCTGCGGGCGCTGCCAACGGAAGCTCCAGTCGATGATCGAGAAGCAGATGATGTCGTACGTGGCGGTCGTGGCGGGCTGATACGCCGGCGCCGCGGTCTGTTGCGCGGGACGCACGCGGTGCGTCTGCGGCTGCGCCCACGGGTCCCAGAATTTCTTGACGAGGCGTTTGGCCGGCTTGGGCAGCAGACGTCCGCCGATGAGGATGGCCGCCTTGCGGACGCGTGCCGCGGTGGTCAGACGCGGCATCGGCGGCGGCGGGAGCGGCTGCGCGGGTTGTGGCGCCTGTGCGCGGGCCTTCTGCTGTGCCGCGTCACGCGTGACGGCATCCAGCGCTACGGTCAGCGCGGCCAGCTGCCGCTCGAGGCCGCGGATCCGCTCCGCCTGCGCCTCGATCGTTCGCCGCTGCTGTTCGTCTGCCGGGTCCGCCATTCGCGGGCGACAGCCTAACCGATCTCCACGTTAGACTCTGCGGTATGGCGGACGACTACCAGGCCCGGCTCGCCGCCGAGAGCCGCAAGTGGGGCGCGCACCTGCTCGTAGAAGCGACCGGCGAGTGGCACGCCTGGCTCGATCATCCGCTGATCTCGAATCACTACCGCGCCCGCGCCCTGCTGGAAGGCCTCCCGTGGGAAGCGTGGGTCAGCCATCGCCTCGGCGCCCCCGCAACCCGCAGTCTCGATCTCGGCTGCGGCGCGGGCGAGAAGAGCCGCTCCGTCTTCCACGCCGGCAGCACGCGCGAAACGCACGGCATCGACATCAGCGAGGACCGCATCGCCGAAGCCGAACGGAGCCGCATCGCGCAAGGCATCCCGGGCGAGTTCCGCGTAGCGGACGTCAACACGGCCAGGCTGCCGCGCAACGAGTACGACCTGATCTTCTCCAGCCACAGCCTCCATCACTTCCTGGCGCTGGAGCATGTCTTCGCCGAGGTCCACGAAGCGCTCACCCCGAACGGCCTGTTCATCCTCGAGGAGTTCGTCGGCCCCACGCAGTTTCAATGGACGGACGCACAGATGGACGTCGTGCGCACGCTCATGTCCCTCATCCCCGAGGACCTGCGCATGCTCCGCTGGAACGCCGTCAAACCGTACGAAGGACGCCCCAGCGTGGCGGACGTCGTGGCGGCCTCCCCGTTCGAATCGATCCGCTCCGCCGAGATCGTCCCCCTCTTCCGCCGCTACTTCCGCGTCGTCGAGCTCCGCCCCCTCGGCGGCACGCTCCAACACCTCCTCTACAACGGCATCGTCCACAACTTCACCCTCGACCGCCGCGACGCCATCGCCCAGGTGCAGGCCATCATCGACGTGGAAGACGCCCTCATCGACGGCGGGCTCCTGCCCAGCGACTTCATGCTGCTGGTGGGTATGCGCCGGTAAGGTCGCAACGTTTACGCGAAGCGTTTGGACTGCGCGCGGAGGGTCTACGCGAAAGCGTTTGGACTGCGGTGGCCGGGCTTCATCAGCCACCGCTTTTGTACAGCCACAGGCAGCGAGGATGGCACCCGACTCACGGTACGTTCGGAGCCATCGGCAG
>JAXDJK010000201.1:0-3221 GCA_034665665.1 Acidobacteriota bacterium | reverse complement strand
AAGCGTGCCGGACTACGCGGAGCGTTTGGAGTGCGGCGCTTTCCCGCCGCTCTTGTACAGCCACAGGCGCAACCGGCGTTCTACTCCTCCTTCTCGGCATGCGCGCCCCGCGCCGCCCCCTTCCCATGCCTCACAAACTTCTTGCGCGCCGTCGGTCCTGGATGTGCGGGACGAGGTCGGCGTTGAGGCTTTGCTTCCGGACGAGGACGCGGCCGAGCTGGTAGGCCTGCAGGGCGGTCGAGCCGAGGCGGTGACGGCGGGCCAGGAGGGCGGCGTTGAGGCCTCTGAGTGTGGCCGCAACGGCCCGTGTTAGGGAGCGCGATTCCTTGTGATCGAGCTGGGCGAAGCCGGGGATGTCGGCCTGCATCTCCGCTCGTGGCGACGAAGGAGCGGATCGCCCGTGGAACGAGACGATCGTTGCCGGGATGGAACGCGTCGTTGCGGGTGAAGGGGCGTACGCTGTCCCGATCATGCGCCGCATCCAGTCCGTCGGGTTGCTCGTTCTCCTCCTCGCCTTCTCCACCAGCGCGATCGCCAAGCGCCGGGCGGCGGCGCATCCGTCACCGAATCCCACCACCGCGCACGCCGATTTCTACTCCGTCGACTTTGGCGAGGCGTTGGTGATCCTCGGGCCCGACGGCGTGCTGGCCAACGACACGGAGGCGCACGGGGCGCCGCTCACGGCCACCCTCGTGACCGGGCCGGCCCACGGTGCGCTGACGCTGTCCCCGGACGGCGGCTTCACCTATGCGCACGACGGTTCGGAGGCGCTGACGGATTCGTTCACCTACGCGGCCAGTAACGGCACGGAGTCATCCACGGCCATCGCGTCCATCACCATCCTCCCGCCGTCACCCGACGCCACGGACGATGCGTACACGACCCACGAGAGCCCGTTCACCGCGCCCGCGCCCGGCGTGCTGGCGAACGACCAGGTGAACGGCGGGGCGATCGCTGCCTACGGCGCTACGGGTGCGGAGCAGACCACGATCGGCGAGAGCACGCCGACGATCGCGGGCGGCACGGTGCGCCTGAACGCGGACGGCAGTTTCACCTACACCGCCGGCAGCGGCACGACGGACCAATTCGTCTATCTCCTGGGCAACGGCGGCGGCATCTCGCCGGCCACCGTGCGCATCACGCGCGCGGAGCCGACGGCTGATTTCGTGGTGACGTCGCCCGGCTTCTTCTACGCGTTCTCCGGCCTGTCGGGGCAGAATCCGCTGCTGACCCTCAAGCGTGGGCGGACGTACCAGTTCGAGGTGCACACCGATTCGCTGCACCCGATCGAGATCCTGAACGCGCCAGCAGGGAGCGTCACCAACAACAACATCTCCAGCGGCATCCTCACGTTCGCCGTGCCGGCGGCGGCGCAGAACTACCGCTACCACTGCTCGATTCACGAGTTCGGCAATGCTGTCAATACGGTTCCATGACGATTCAGCCTTTTCCTTGATTGCTGCGGCGGAGGGATCGCTGTATAACCCCCAGCAGAAGTCCAATCGGGAGAAGGAAAACAAATGAAAATCACGCGTCTCGTAGTCGTTGCCACTGCTCTGCTCATGTTCAGCCTCAGCGCGCTTGCCGACGACGAGTATTCGTTCAAGGTCCACAACAACAGCGGGCAGGCCATCAAGAAGATCCTGGCGTCGGAAGACGGCGAGGAGTTCGGGAACTTCGACATTGGCAAAGGCATCAAGCCGGGCGCCACGGTCGAGCTGGTGT
Source organism: Acidobacteriota bacterium (assembly GCA_034665665.1). Classification (GTDB taxonomy): domain Bacteria; phylum Acidobacteriota; class Thermoanaerobaculia; order Gp7-AA8; family Gp7-AA8; genus DASWOB01. The sequence continues at coordinate 1,496 of JAXDJK010000201.1, read as the reverse complement.
GGGCCGCTTCGACGAACGGCGAATCGTGCCATCAGTTCTTCAAGGCCGTCTTCGCCGACGGTTCCGAGTCCGAAGCGACTGAGTTCGACTTCTGCGAAGAAGGCCTCGTCCTCGAGTTCGACTAAACCAGTTAGCGGTTGTCAGTTGGCGGTTGGCGGTTCAGACGGCGGGGCTCCCGCCAACTGACAACCGCCAACCGCCAACTTTTTTTGAGGGCGCTACGCGTCGCGGTGGACGGTGTCCATCGAGAACGCCGGCAGGCAGATGGCCATGTATTCGGCACCCTCGGGGCCAGGCGTGGAGTACTGCACCCATTCGCCGGCGGGCGTGATCACGGCCTGGCCGGCATTCACGTCGAGGATGCCGCCGCGGGTGGAGACGCGCAGGCTGCCCCGCAGCACGACCGTGTATTCGTCGAACTCCGGCGTCTGTCCCGGCTCGACCCATCCACTCGGACTCTTCATCCGGGCGATGCTGACCCCGTCGCTGTGCGAGGCCACACGGCCGATGTACTCCTCGATGATCTTCGGCTTGTTCCCGGCGGCCTGGACGATGGAGGGCTGTTGGATGAGGGTCGGCATGGCGGGCGGAACAATGATGGATTGAGCGCGCCGCGTCAACGGGGTCGCGTATCTCCCTGACCCGTCAGCCATCGCTCGATGGCTGAGAGCAACAGCGCCAGCTCCTCTTCGCTCAGCGCGTGGCCCGCTTCGATGCCGTACGTCTTGAAGATGCATCCGCGGCAACACGTACCCGTCGCATGCTGAGCCACGAACACCGGGTGGTTGCGCCAGGGGGTCTGGCGGCCGTCGTTGGGGATCACGGCGGGGCCGACGCGTTTGCGGAGCAGGTCCGCGGCCTGCTTCATCACGTGCGGCAGGCCCCAGGTCTGGAGGTAGGCCAGCTCCTTTCCCTGCAACCGGAACTTTCTCCGGAAGGCGGAGCCGGCCAGGCGGCGGAAGACTTCCTCGAGGTCGTTCATCGCAGGACCGGGATGTGGGTTACGCGGGGGGCTTCGCCATCGAGGGTGACACGGGGTGGCGGCTGGCGGAAGAGCATCGTGTCGTGGCCGGGGACGAGGAACAGGCCGAGGGGCTCGGCGGACCGCGAAGTGACTTCGAGGCGCTGCCCTTTCCACAGATTTATGACGCCATCCTTGGGAACGGCGCCGCGCCAGAGCAGCAGCTCCGGGTGGTCCGCGGGCTCTTCGAGGGGGAGCTGGAGCCGTTGAGCGCTCGCTTCGTAAAAAGAGGCCACGAACAGCGGACGCGAGAACCACGGGTGGCTCGCGAGCGCAGGCGATGCGTAGATGCGGTAGGCGCCGCCCGTCGGCGCGATCCACGCGAACGACGGCGCCTCCGCCGTGAGCCTCACGTTGAGGCCCGGTAGCCACAGATTGCGCCAGAGCGGCAGGTAATGGCGGACCAGCATGGTCTGCAGCGTGCGATCGGCGGCCATCCAGCGCAGCGCGTTGTGATCGGCGATCACCGCCGCCG
>JAXDJK010000200.1:0-13705 GCA_034665665.1 Acidobacteriota bacterium | reverse complement strand
AGAGGCGCGACTCGCCCGTCAGCGCCCCCTCCGGCTTCAACACCGGCTCGAATGGCGGTGTCTTCCACTCCGACGGGACCACCGGCTGGCCGTCGTAGTGCGCGTAGAAGGCGATGGTCCGCTTCGCACCCTGTCGCGGGAGGTCGGCCACCACCACGGGCGGCGCGTTGTCGACGCGCAGGAGGCGCACGGTCAGGCCGCGCTTACTGAGCATGGCCGCGAGCGCGTCCGCGTTGCGGTCCATGTCGGGCAGCGCGGTGGCGACGTTGGGCAGCGCCACGAACTGCATCAGCTCCTGCACGATGGCCTGCTCGTGCGCGGTGCGCCAGGTGCGTGCCTCGCGCGCTGCCGCCGTCGCGACCGCATCATCGGCCGCCGCAGCGAGGGTGAAGGTCAGAATCAGAAAACCAAAGACAACTCTCATCGCACCTCTGCCGTCGAGCCCTCGATCTTCTTCCACGGCTCGGCGCGGCCGCCGGCGCAACGCGAGAGGAACTCCTCCACGCGGCCGTAGTAGTCGAAGTTGTTCTCGGGACGGCCGAAGCCGTGTCCCTCGTCAGGATAGACGACGAAGGTCACGTCCCGCTTCGCGTCGCGCAATGTCTTCACGAAGATCTCCGCGTGCTCCAGCCGCGCCCGTACGTCGTTCGCGCCGGAGGCCACGAGGATCGGCACCTCGATCTTGGACACGTCGTAGAACGGGGAGAGCCGGCGGTTCAGCGCGTCGTCGGTCAGGACGTCGCCCATGCGCCGGATCCAGCGGTTGCGCGCGGCTACCCAGTACGGCGGGAAGGCCGCCACGGCCGAGCGAAGCTCTGTGATGCCGACGTAATCGACGGCGCACGAGAACATCTGCGGCTCTTTCGTGATGGCCCGCACGCTGGCGTACCCGCCCATCGACGCGCCATACGCCACGATGTGCTTCGGATCGGCGATGCCTTCCTTGATTGCCCAGCGCACGCCGTCCAGGATGTCGTCGCTCATGGCCAGGCCGACCTGGTTGTTGCCGGCGTTGTAGTAATCGAGACCGAGGCCCGTCGAGCCGCGGAAGTTCACCTGCAGCACCGCGTAGCCGCGATTCGCGAACAACTGCACCTCGGGGTCATACCGATCCCAGTCCCGAGCCCACGGACCGCCATGCGTGAGCAGCACCAGCGGCAGGTTCCGGCCCGTGCTCCCGGGAGGCAGCGTCAGATAGCTCACCAGCTCACGCCCGTCGCGCGCCCGCAGGATCACCGGCTTCGGCGTGGCCAGCGTGTAGCCCTTCAGCGCCTCCCCTTCGTCGAACAGCAGCGTCAGTTTCTTCGTGGCCCGGTCGTAGGTGTAGTAGGTGTTCGGCGCGTTGCCGGACTCCGTCGAGACGATCCATCGCGCGTCGTCCATGCTGCGGCTGATCACGCGCGCAAAACGGCCGGTCTGGCGGGCGATGCTCTCCAGATCTTCGCCGAAGCGTTTGTCGAGGTAGCGCCATTCGGAGGTCTGGTAGATGAAGCGCACGGCCTGCAAGGTGTGGGTGCGCGGGTCGAACATGACCTCGGGCGCGACCTCGCCGGCGTCCGCCTTCGGATGCTCGGCCACGACTTCCAGCGTCTCCCCGGTGCGCGCGTCGATGCGCTCGATCCGGGCGGTGTTCGAATGCAGTGCGGAGGCGATGTAGAGGCTCTTCCCGTCGGCCGCGAAACCGCCGATGACCGAGGCGCCCGCGAGCTGTCCCATCATCGTGGCCTGCTCGAACGGCATGGTCACGACGTCGCGCCACGGGGCATTGGCGTTGTCGCGCACGCGCACGATGGTCTGGCCGTTCGTGTCGAACGCCGTCGCACCGCGCACGACGAAGTTCCAGTCCGTCATCCACGAGTTCACGTCGCCCGGGTTCTGCGCCTCCAGCACGATGGCGCCGGTCTCGAGGTTCACCCGGTGCACATCGAAGAGCCTGCGGTCGCGCAGGTTCAACTCGACGAGCATCTCGTTCGGATGGGCGGCGCTGACGGCGAAATGCTGCGCTTTTACGCCGCGGAAGGGCGTCAGGTCGCGGACGTTGCCGGTGGCAAAGTCGGCGGAGAAGACGTGCATGTTCTCGTCGCCGTCGCCATCCTGGCCGAAGAAGATGCGCGTGCCGTCCGCGCTCCAGTCGTAGTCCCACACCGGCCGGCGTTCGTGCGTGAGCAGTTTCGCTTCGCCGCCTTCGGCCGGCTGCACCCACACGTTGGCCACGCCCTTGTCATCGGCGGCGATGTACGCCAGCCGTTTGCCGTCGGGCGAGAGTTTGGGCCAGGCCTTCGGCGGGACGCCGAACAGCGTCTCGCGCGGAATGAGTTTGGGCAGCTCCGCGGCGGCGGTGAAAGTCGAGAGCAGGAAGATCGCGAGCAGGAGTCGGGATTTCATACCATCAAAAAATAGCTACGGCGAAGCCATTCAGCAAATTGATTAATCCTATAATCACTATTCACCCCGTCTATGAAGCTCGAGGCGCTCGATCTCAACCTGCTGCTGGTCTTCGAGGCCATCGTCGCCGAGCGGAACGTCACCCGCGCCGCCGCGCGGGTGGGCTTGACGCAGCCGGCCATGAGCAGTGCGCTGGCGCGGCTGCGACAGCTCCTCGACGATCCGCTGTTCGAGCGCATCGCCGGACGGATGGAGCCGACCCGCCGCGCGCGGCAGCTCATCGCGCCGATCGGCGAGGCGCTGGCGCGCCTCCGGCTCGCGCTGGAAGCCGAGGCGTTCCGTCCTGAGGAGTCGACGCGGGAGTTCCGGATTGTCGGGACCGACTACGTCGAGCACCTGCTCATGCCGCAGCTGATGGCCGAGGTGGCCCGGCTCGCGCCGAACGTAGTGGTCCGCACCATCGCCGCCGGTTCGCTGTTCGATCCGCCGCACGCGCTCCTGCAGTCCGGCAGCGCCGATCTGGCCATCGGCTTCTACAGCCAGCTCAGCCCCTTGCAGCTGGTCGGCCTGAAGCTGTTCGACGAGCGCTTCGTCTGCGTCGTCCGGAAAACGCAGCCGCTCCCGCGCGGCCGGCTGGATCTGCGCACCTTCCTGACCATCCCGCACGTGCGAATGATCTACGCGCCCGCCGGCGAGGGCTCCGGCATGACCGACAGCCTCCTCCACGCCCGCGGCCTGCAGCGCCGCGTCGGCGCCATCGTCGCGCACATGACCTCCGTCCCCCGCATCGTAGCCGCCACCGGTTTCCTCGGCGTCATCCCGGAGCGCCTGGCCCGCGCCGAAGCCACCCGCCACCGCCTGCGCATCCTCGACGCCCCCGTGCCGATGCCGCCCGCCCCCTGCATGCTGGTCTGGCACGAGCGCGCCCAATTCGACCCGGCGTTGGTCTGGCTCCGCGACACGATCGCGCGGGTTGCGGCCTGAACGGTGAAAGGACTACGCTTCGCGTATCGCTTGCGCCCTTCAGGTGAACAGCAGCTTCGGCGCTTCCACCCCGTCGAACGACATCCGATGGATCGGCGTCGGCCCGTACGTCTTCAGCGCGGCCTGGTGCTGCTCGGTGGCGTAGCCGCGGTGGTGGTTGAAGCCGTAGACGGGATAGCGCTCGTGGTAGGAATCCATCAGCAGGTCGCGATAGACCTTGGCCACGATCGAGGCCGCGGCGATGGAGATGCAGCGCTGGTCGCCTTTGATGAGCGGGATCTGCGGCGCTTCGAGCTGCTCGAGGATCACCGCGTCGAGCACGACCACCTCGGGACGCACGGGCAGATCGTCGATGGCGTGCAGCATGGCCAGCTTGCTGGCGCGGAGGATGTTGATGCGGTCGATCGTTGCCGCTTCCACCACGCCGATGGTCACGGCGCGGGCGCGCTTCAGGATCAGCCGGCAGACGCCGAGGCGATCGTCATGATCGACGAGCTTCGAATCGTTGACGCCGAAGAGCGTGGGATCGTCCTCGAGGATGACGCAGGCGGCCACGACCGGTCCGGCCAGGCAGCCGCGGCCGACCTCGTCGGTGCCGGCGATGCAGCGGAAACCAAAATCGCGGAGCTGGCGCTCGACTGAGGACATCTCAGCGACGCGCGCCAACTCCGCGAACAGGGAGTCGTAGAACTTCTCGTCCGGGGTCCGCTTAGCGGCGGCGCTTCTCTTCGATGCGCGCTGCTTTGCCGCGGAGCTCGCGGAGGTAGTAGAGCTTCGCACGACGGACGCGACCATGACGTTCCACCTCGATCTTGTCGATCGTCGGAGAGTAGAGCGGGAACATGCGCTCCACACCAATACCGCCGGAGATTTTGCGGACGGTGAACATCTGGCGGGTGCCGCCACCCTTGCGGGAGATGACGAGGCCCTGGAAGATCTGGATGCGCTCTTTGTCGCCTTCCTTGACCCTCACGTGGACTTTGATCGTGTCGCCGGAATCGAACGCCGGGATATCCGTGCGCTTGATCTCCGCCGACTCAACGAGCTTCATGATTTCAGGCATGACTCAACTCCGTAGTTTCTTCGAAAAGCGGGCAATTGTACGCGCTGCTTTTCCTGATTGCCAGCCGCTCGTGTCGTGACACGGCTGGGCTGCGGCTAGAACCACGCCTCAGGCGGATTCATTCTCGATCCGGCGGAGAATCTTGCGCGCCTCGTCGTCGAGCTCCGCCGTGGCCAGCAGATCGGGCCGTTTGGCCAGCGTGGCCCGCAACGACTGCTCCTTCCGCCATTTGCGGATGTTCTCATGATGTCCGGAGAGCAGAATCTCCGGAATCCGCCGCCCGCGCAGCTCCACCGGTCGGGTGTAATGGGGGTAATCGAGCAGCCCGCGGAAGAACGAATCCTCCTCGACGGACCCAGCGTTGCCGACCACGCCCTCCACCAGCCGGCCGATGGCGTCGGCCATCAGCATGGCCGGCAGCTCGCCGCCGGAGACGACAAAGTCGCCGATGGAGATCTCGTCCGGCTGCAGCGCTTCGTGCACGCGGTGGTCGAAGCCTTCGTACCGGCCGCAGAGGATCACCACGTGCTCCTTCGCCCGCAGCTCGCCGGCGATGGCTTGCGTGAACGGCCGTCCCTGGGGGCTGGTCAGGACGACGTGCGGCGTTCCCTCAATCGTTTCGCTGATGGTTTCGACACAGCGCAGCACCGGCTCCGCCAGCATGACCATGCCCGGGCCGCCGCCGTACGCTTCGTCGTCGGTGGAGCGGTGGCGGTCGGTGGTGTGATCGCGGAGATCGTGGATCCGGACGTCGAGGAGGCCCTGTTTTACGCCGCGGGCGATGACGCCTTCCGCCAGGAGCGGGGCGAACATCTGCGGGAAGATGGTGACGAAGTCGATGCGCATAGGACGTCAGTCTTCCACCGCATCGAGGTCCTCCACCCCTTCCGGCAGCTCCACCGTCATCGTCTTCGCCGCCAGGTCGATCGCGACGCAGATGTCGGCGGCGAAGGGCAGCGCGTACTCGCGGCCGTCGGGGCGCTTGACGTTCAGCAGCAGTCCGCCGCCGCCTTCGTAGACGTCGGTGACGCTGCCGCGCGTCTTGCCTTCGCGATCGACGAGGGTGAGACCGACCAGGTCGTGGAGGAAGTATTCGTCCTCTTCGAGCTCGCGGGCGTCGGTCTCCGGGATCTCCACGGTCCAGCCCTGCACATCGCGCAGCGCTTCGGGGGAGTCGAATCCGGCGAACTTGATCAGCGAGCGGCCGGCGTGGTCGCGAACGCTCTCGATCTTCGTCTCACGGATCTTGCCCTCGTCGGGCGAGACCAGGGTCACGGTCTCGAGGTCGTGGAAGCGCTCCAGGGAGTCGGTCCACGGCTCGATGCTCGCTTCGCCGCGCACGCCGTGCGCCTTGCGGATGATGCCGAGGGCGATGCGGGCGGACATCAGTCGACGATGTCGAGCACGTAGCGGCGGCGGGACTTCTGGCCGGCCGCGGCGAGGAGGGTGCGGATGGCCCGGGCCGTGCGGCCCTGCCGGCCGATGACCTTCCCGAGGTCTTCCTGCGCGACCTCGAGCTCCACGACCGTGTTCTGGTCGCGCTCGTAGGTACGCACTTTCACCTCGTCGGGTTGATCGACGAGTGCTTCAGCGAGGAACGAGACCAGGTCCTTCATGCAGGTGATCCTACGCGCTGGCGCCGGGGCGACGCCAGCGGCGTCAGTTCGCGAGCTTCTTGAGGAGCGACTTCACGGTCGGCGAGAGCTGCGCGCCCTTGCTGACCCAGTACTCGACGCGAGCACGGTCGATCTTGACGTCGGCCGGGTTCTTCTTCGGGTCGTAATGCCCGACCTGCTCGAGCATCGTGGCAGACGGCGTTTTCAGCGAATCCGACACGACCACACGGTAAAACGGGGCATGAGTGGCGCCACCGCGGCGCAAACGAATCTTCAACATGGGAGCTCCTTGATGATCAACGGCAAATTGGGGGCGGAATACTACCCGAACGGCGCACGGAACGACAACGGTTGGGCAGGAATTCCGATAACCGACGGTGCTCAGTCGAACAGCAGCCGGAGGAGAGCGTCTCGGGACATCTTCCGATGCGCCGCGACATCGTCGAGGATGGCGGCCATCGTTCCCACGCGCAGCGCGGCGTGCATGGGAATGGTCACATGGTGCTGCGAGGGCGAGTCGTTCGTGAGGCGGACATGGCTTCCGGCTTGCCTCGTAACTCGGTAGCCGACCCGAGCCAGGGCGCGTGCCAGCTCGTCTCCTGAGACGTTCCGTGGCAGCCTCAAACGGCGATCACTTCTTCGCGTGTGAAGTGGAGACGCACGACCCTCGGTCGCTCCTCCTCCACGAAGTGACACCGCACGGCATCACGAACGTTCACTTCGAGTCCGGCCAGGTCATCGGCCTCGGTGAAGATCGACGCGCCGAGGGCGCGGGCGGTGTAACCGCCCTCCGGAGCTTCCTCGACGAGGAAAATGAGCTCGCTCATCACCTGATTGTACCTACTGCAGGAACTCCGGCGGCAGGCCCTTCATCATCTTGCCGAACTTGCGGGCGCCGAAGCCTTTGGAGAACGTCTTCATCATCTTCTTCATCTGCAGGTAGTTCTTCAGGAGGCGGTTGATTTCCTGCACCGACGTACCCGAGCCTTTGGCGATGCGCTTCTTGCGGTGGCCGTTGAGGATCTGGGGGTACTCGCGCTCCTTGAAGGTCATCGAATCCAGGATGGCTTGCATGCGCACGATGGCGTTCTCGTCCACGTCCCCTTCGTTGATCTTGCCGGCGCCGGGGATCATCGACATGAGCGAGGAGAGCGGGCCCATCTTCTTGACCTGCAGGAGCTGGGAGCGGAGGTCTTCCAGGGTGAACTTGTCCTTCGCGACGCGGTCCGCGAGGCGTGCCGCCTCTTTCTGATCGACCTCGGCTTCGACCTTCTCGATGAGCGACAGCACGTCGCCCATGCCGAGGATGCGCTGGGCCATGCGCTCCGGGTAGAAGACGTCGAGGTCGGCGTACTTTTCGCCCACGCCGACGAACTTGATCGGCCGGTTGACCACGTGCTTGATCGAGAGCGCCGCGCCGCCGCGGGCGTCGCCGTCGAGCTTGGTCAGCACGATGCCGGTCACACCGAGACGATCGTCGAACTCCTTGGCCGACTTCACCGCGTCCTGGCCGGTCATGGCGTCCGCGACGAAGAGGATCTCGGACGGACGCGCGTCCGTCTTGATCGTCTGCAGCTCCTGCATCAGCTCGTCGTCGATGTGCAGACGGCCGGCCGTGTCGAGGATGACCGTGTCGTAGAGGAGCGTCTTCGCTTCGCGGAGGGCGTTCTGGGCGATCTGGACGGGATTGCGGAGCTCCCCGATCTCGTAGAACGGCACCTTCACGTTGTTGGCGACGATGCGCAGCTGGTCGATGGCGGCGGGACGGTAGACGTCGCACGGCACGAGCAGAGGCCGCCGGCCGCGGGTCTTGAGGTGCATGGCCAGCTTGCCGGAGGTGGTGGTCTTACCGGAGCCCTGCAGGCCCACCATCATGATCACGGCCGGACTGCCGACCAAGGCCAGGCCGACCTCGTTGCCGCCGAGGAGCGTCTGCAGCTCGTCGCGGACGATCTTGGTGACCTGCTGGGAGGGGGAGAAGGCCGTGAGGACGTCACCGCCGACCGCTTTTTCACGGACGCGGTTGGTGAACTCCTTGACGACCTTGAAATGCACGTCGGCCTCGAGGAGGGCAACGCGGATCTCCTTGAGGGCGTTGTCGATGTGCCATTCGTTGAGGGTGGCTTCACCGCGCAGGGTCTTGAAGACCCGGTCCATCTTGTCCTGCAGGTTGTCGAACATAAGCTTGTCCTAGAATCTCGCCCCGTGCCGAGCCATTCCTTCGTTCCCCTCCGCGGCATCCTGAAGAAGGCCCGGCCGGTCGATCCATTTGCGTTGCGGGTGACCGAAGTGCGGGAGGGAAACCGGCGCGGCGAGCACATTCTCTATCACGCGCGGTCCGCGCGGCGCCTCCGGAACAACCTGGCCCTCGATTTCGCCCTAGGCCTGGGGCGGACGCACCGGCTGCCGGTGATCGTGGCGGAATGGCTCGACGAGCCGTCGCTCACGCCGCGAACCGAGGCGTTCATCCGCGCGGGCGCCGGGCAGAACGCGGCGGATGCCGAGGTGCGGTACGTCTTCGAGACCGATCGGGAGGTGATCGAGCGGGCCCGGTACGTCGTCACCGACGACTTCCCGACGCTCCCGGTGCCCGCGTACGCCACGCATCTGGTCGACGGCAATGGCCTGCTGCCGATGCGCGCCTTCGCCAAAGAGCAGTACTCGGCCAAGTTCCTCCGCGACCGCGCCCACCGCCTCTTCGCGGACTACTGGCGCGCCGGCGAGCTGTCCGGACCGGTGCACCCTGTGCTGGCGCGCTTTCTCGCGGACGGCCTGACCGGCTACGCCACCATGCGCAACAAATCGCTGCGCCACTCCAGCGGCCTCTCGCCGTACCTGCACTTCGGGCACATCGGCATCCACGAAGTGGCCGAGCGGGTGCTCTTCAGCGGCGCGCCGGACGAGGACATCGACGCCTTCCTGGAAGAAGCGATCATCCGCCGCGAGCTGTCGTTCAACTTCTGCTTCTACAACCCCGCATACGCCACGCTGGACGCACTTCCGGAGTGGGCGAAGAAGACCCTCGATAAGCATCGCGGCGACCGCCGCAAGCCCTCGTACTCGTACGAAGAGCTCGAGCGCGCCGAGACATACGACGAGGTCTGGAACCTCTCCCAGCGCCAGCTCCTGGCCTGCGGGACGATCCACGGCTACCTGCGCATGCTCTGGGGCAAAAAGATCATCGAATGGAGCGCCACGCCTGAAGAAGCCTGCGCCACCATGATCCGCCTCCACGATCTGTACGCCCTGGACGGCCGCGATCCCAACACCTACGCCGGTGTGCTCTGGTGCTTCGGCAAGCACGACCGCCCCTGGGCCCCCGAACGCCCCATCTTCGGCAGCATCCGCTGGATGTCCTCGGAACAGACCGCGAAGAAGGTGCGGCTGAAGGAGATCGAGGCGGTGGTGGAAAAGGCGGTAAGCGCGACGTCCTAAACGAAAGCGCAGGACCACGGTACACGCACAGGCGTCTCGCCTGTGCGTGTACCCGACGCGCCGCCACTAGCGCAGTAATCCTCCTGTCACCTTCCCATCATCCAATGCGCTCCGGAGGAGCTGGCGATGATTGGTGCGGATGCGACGATGAAGGAGCTGGAGTCGATCGGGCGGATGAACGAGGCCGAGCTGGATGGCTTGCCGTTCGGCGCCATCCGGCTGGATAAGGACGGCAAGGTCCTGTCGTACAACGCGGCGGAGGGCAAGATCACCGGCCGCGATCCGAAGCAGGTGATCGGGAAGAACTTCTTCACCGACGTGGCGCCCTGCACGAACGTGCAGGCCTTCGCCGGACGCTTCCGCGAAGGCGTGGGCAAGAAGGACATGCACGTCATCTTTCCGTACCGCTTCGACTTCCAGATGGCGCCGCGCGATGTGTCGGTGACGCTCTTCTATTCGAAGCAGACCGATACCGCCTGGGTCTTCGTGCGGGAAGCGCAGGCGTGACGGTTGCGCCCGACCAGGAGGCGCTGCTCGACCAGATTTTCTCGAAGTCGAGCCTGCGCATCGCCCTGCATGGAATCCATCAGCTGGCCACGCCGGAGCGGCTGATCGGGTACGAAGCGCTGATGCGCGGTCCACGCGGCGCGCCGTACGAATCGCCGCCACTGGCCTTCGCCATGGCGGCCACGCTGGACATCCTCGAGCAGCTCGATACGCGCTGCATCGAGATGGCCTCGGGCATCGCCTGCGACGGCCTCCTCTTTCTCAACGCGCATCCGCAGACCATCGTCCGCTCCGATGCCTTCTGGGCCGCCGTGGGCGCGTTCTCCCGCTCGCCGGAGCAGGTGGTCTTCGAGGTGGTCGAGCACACGCCGGCGCGCCAGAGCGACCTGCTGCGCGCGCTCTTCGAGCTGCGCTCGCTCGGCTTCAAGATCGCGGTGGACGACCTCGGCGAAGGGGCTGCCGGGCTGCGCCGGCTGGTGGAGTTCTCACCCGATTTCGCGAAGATCGACCGCTTCTTCGTCGACGGCATCGATCGCGACCGCAAGCGCCGCGCCGTGGTGCAGTCGATCGTCCGCATCGCGGAAGAACTGACCACGCGCATCATCGCCGAAGGCGTGGAGCGCGAGGAAGAGCGTGCCGTGCTGCTGGACCTCGGCGTGACGCTCGCGCAGGGCTGGCTCTTCGGCAAACCGAAGGAGGTAATCAACGCATGACCACGATCACGATGGCCACGCCCGGCCAGGTGCTGGAGACGATCGACGGCCTGACCAATCGCCAGCTCGACGCGCTGCCGTTCGGCGCGATCCAGCTCGACCGCGAAGGCACGATCCTGCAGTTCAACGAGTACGAGGCCAACCTCTCCAACCGGCGTGCGCCGGAGACGATCGGCCGCAATTTCTTTCGCGAGGTGGCGCCGTGCACGAACGTGCGCGAGTTCTACGGCCGCTTTCGCGACGGCCTCGAGGCGGGGGAGCTGAACGTGGCGTTCGACTACCGCTTCGCCTTCAAACAGGCGCCGCGCAACGTCTGCGTGACGCTCTTCTTCAGCGCACCGACCGACACGGTTTGGGTCTTCGTGCAGGAAAGGAACAGTTGATGGCCATTCAGCGAATCGAGATCGATGCGGAGGCGATGAACGGAGAGGTGGGGACGCTCAGCGCGATGGAGCTCGATGCGCTGCCGTTCGGCGCCATCCAGCTCGACCCCGACGGCACTGTGCTCACGTATAACCGTGCCGAGGAGCAGATCTCCGGGCGGAAGCGCGAGGACGTGGTGGGGAAGAACTTCTTCCGCGACGTGGCGCCGTGTACGCGGGTGCGCCGGTTCTATGGCGCCTTCCAGACCGGGGTGGAACGGCGCAACCTCAATGAAGTCTTCGACTTCACCTTTCGTTTCCCCGGTGCACCGCGCGAGGTGCGCATCCGCATGATCTACAGCGGCAACCCGAAACCGGGCGTGTGGATCTTCGTGACGCCGCTGGGGTAGTGGGTGGTGGGTGGCTGTCCCCGGTAGGGGACACGTACGGTAGCCGGTGGTGCGAGAGGCGGGTCGTGCGCGGTGTACAAGAGGTAGATCGTGAACGAGGGCCTGGTCGTGCGGGATCTACAAAAGGTAGTTCGTGAACGAGAGGCCGGTCGTTCGCGAGGAAGGGACCGGTCGTTCGTGAACAGGGGGCCGGTCGTTCGCGAACGAGGGCCCGGTCGTTCGTGAACAGGGGACGGGTCGTGCGCGATCTACAAAAGGTAGTTCGTGAACGAGGGGCCGGTCGTTCGCGAAGAAGGGTCCGGCCGTTCGTGAACAGAGGTCCGGCCGTTCGCGAACAAGGGTCCGGCCGTTCGCGAACGATAGGCGGGTAGCTCGCGAACGACCCGGCTTCGGAATCGCAGCCGGACCGATCCTCGTTGCGACAACCGATGGCCTCTCTCGCTCTTCGCATCCCGGCGAATGCAGCAGGCGACTTCTTCGTCGACTCCACGTGCATCGACTGCGATGCCTGCCGGCAGATCGCGCCGGCGGTGTTTCACGACGTCGGCGAGCAGTCGGCCGTGCATCACCAGCCGGCGACGGAAGCCGAGCTGCTGGCGGCGCAGAAGGCGCTGATCGCCTGCCCGACGGCCTCGATCGGGTCAGTGACCAAGCACGAGATGCAGGCGGCGCTGGAGGCGTACCCGGAACGGATCGACGGGGACGTCCATTTCTGCGGCTTCACCAGCGAGAGCTCCTTCGGCGCCTTCAGCTACCTCATCGAGAAAGCGGACGGCAACGTGCTGATCGACTCGCCCCGCTTCGCCGGCCCTCTCGTAAAGAACATCGCCGCGCGCGGCGGGGTGGCGCGGATGCTCCTCACCCATCAGGACGACGTGGCCGAGCACGCGAAGTTTCACGAGCGCTTCGGCTGCCAGCGCGTGCTGCATCACGCCGATGTCCACGGCGGCACCGCGGCGGTGGAGCTCCAGCCGGACGGCCTCGATCCCGTCGAGCTCGAGCCCGATCTGCTGATGATCCCCACGCCGGGACATACTCGTGGACACGCCGTGTTCCTCTGGCGCGAGAAGTACCTCTTCACCGGCGATCACCTGGCCTGGAGCGAAGCGCGCGGCCATCTCTATGCCTTCCGCTCGGCGTGCTGGTACTCGTGGAGCGAGCAGATCGTTTCGATGGAGCGCCTGCTCGATTACCGTTTCGAGTGGGTCCTGCCCGGTCACGGCCGTCCGGTGCACCTTGCACCGGCTGCAATGCACGCATCCCTGGAGCGCTGCATCGCCTGGATGCGGGAACGCTGACAAGAGAGCGCCGTGGAATATCACTTGCTCCCCGTGTAACGCCGAGGGAGTAGCGATGAAGAAATACATCGACGTCTTCAAGCAGACGTTCCAGGAGTTCAGCCAGGACAAAGTGCCGCGCCTCGGCGCCGCGCTGGCGTATTACACGATCTTCTCGATCGGTCCGCTGCTGCTGATCTGCGTGGCCATGGCCGGCATCTTCTTCGGCCAGGAAGCGGCGCAGGGGCAGGTCTCGGGCGAGCTCGGGAAGGTGCTGGGCCCGAAGATGGCGGAGTCGCTGGAGACGATGATCCAGGCCGCGGGCAAGAAGGAGAGCGGGACGATTGCCACGATCATCGGCGTCATTACCCTCTTCATGGGCGCCTCCGGCGTGTTCGGGCAGCTCAAGGACGCGCTCAATACCATCTGGAACGTCGAGAAGAAGAAGGCCGCCGGGATCATGGGCTTCGTCAGGGAGCGCTTCCTCTCCATGGCCATGGTTCTGGGCATCGGCTTCCTGCTGCTGATCTCGCTCGTGCTCGATACCGTGATCGCGGCCATGGGTCCGTACCTCGCGCGGCTGGTCGGTGGCGAGGCGGTGGCGTACATCATCGGGGTGGCCGTGTCGTTCGTGGTCTCGACGGTACTGTTCGCCGCGATCTTCCGGATCCTCCCCGACCTGAAGATCGCGTGGCACGACGTCTGGTTCGGCGCGGTCTTCACCTCCATCCTCTTCGTCCTCGGCAAGTGGGGCCTCGGTCTGTATCTCGGCAAAGCGGCCATCGGTTCCGCTTACGGTGCGGCGGGGTCGCTGGTGATCCTGCTGGTGTGGGTGTACTGGTCGGCGCAGATCCTCCTCCTCGGCGCCGAGTTCACGCAGGTCTACGCCCGCACGTTCGGCAGCCTGAAGGGAGATACCTCCAAGCAGGAAGCACGCGCGGAGGCGGATAAGC
>JAXDJK010000199.1:0-9033 GCA_034665665.1 Acidobacteriota bacterium | reverse complement strand
CGGGGAAGTTGTGGAGGGTGGTTTGTTCGCGGTTGGCGAGGTGCCAACGCCATTCGAGGCCGTCGTAGGTTTGGAGGGTGAGGGGGATGGTGTCGTTCGAGCGGACCGTGAGGGGCTCGGTGATGGGAAAGAAGGATTGCTTCCAGCTGTGGGAGGGGGTGGGGGGCTCGTTGGTGATGGCGATGGTATCCGTGAGGTGGGCGCGGAACCAGACGGCCAGGCCGTGGAGGGTGGCGTCGCGCTGGATGGTGAACGTGGCGGTGCCGCGGATGTTCGGGGTGTCGTCGCCGATGGTGACCGTCGCGAGCAGGGCGCTGGGGGCGAGGAGTTGCGTCGGCGCGATGACCATTGGGTGGAAGGCGTTCAGGGCGTAGCCGCGGAGGCGGGTGTAGTCGATGCCGTAGGGGTGACTCGTCCAGAGGGTTTGGGCGTCGTGGACATCCGGCAACTCGACGGGGGCGGCGTGGAGCTCGATGGTCGCGGGCAGGATGATGCCGCCCTCGCGGAGCCAGGTTTTTTTGGCGTGCGCGGCGGCGCTGATGATCTGTTCGTCGAAGCCGTTGTTGCCGATCGTCTCGGTGACGAGGACGTCCACCGGTTCGGGGATGGTCACGTCGTAGGACGACTGCTGGAGGAACGTGATGCGGTCGGCCAGGCCGTTGTCGCGGGCCACTTCGCGGGCCAGGTTGATGACCGGCAGTTCGTCGATGGCGTAGACACGGCGGGCGCCCGCGAGGCAGGCGAAGAAGGAGAGGACGCCGGTGCCGCAGCCGAGGTCCACGACCACGTCGCCGGGGCGGACCGTGGCCTCGATGGCGGCGCGGTAGGCGTTCGTCCGCACCGGGTCGGCCAAGAGCGAGCGGTGGTACTTCAGCGTGCCGATGGCGGTGGCGTTGGACGGCTTCCGGAAGGTCATCGCGCCTTCGTTCCGGCCAGCTTGAGCGCCAGGGTCAGACGGGGGCGCAGGCAGAGACGCGAGGGCGCGGTGCCGCGGTGCTCGATGATGGAGCGGAAGAGCAGCAGCCGTCCCGGCCGCGGGGAAACGGCGTGCGCGGCATCGCCGGCATCGTTGTAGAAGAGGGTCTCGCCGCCCCAGGCGCGGTCCCACACGTCGTTGACGTACAGCAGCGCCGTCACGGCGCTCTCCTCACGCGCGTCGCGATGCGGCAGCAGCACGTCGCCGAACGAAACGACGTTGCAGTAGGCGCGCTGGAGGGTGAACGTCTCGCCGGGAAAGCAGGCGATCACCTCGTGCAGGATGGCGGTGGCGTACGGCTGGTGGAGGACGACGTCGCTCTCGAGAGGGACGCTCCAGCCGCGCAGATCGGGATCGCCGCTGTCGCTCTCGAGGCGTTGCGCGGGGGCCTGCTCGAACCAGGCCGCCAGGTGCTCGAGCCGCGTGTCGCTGACGACGTCGTCGACGACGAAGACTTCGCGGCCGTCGATGCGGAAGGCGTAGCGCGGCGGCATGGCGCGATGATAGCCAAGTCGTGCGACCATGCGCGCATCGATTCCCGATCAGAAAGAGGAAGCAGCCATGAGCTCCACGAAAAAGATTATTGCGGTCGTAGGTGCGACCGGTCAGCAGGGCGGCGGTCTGGTCCGCGCCATTGCGGAAGACCCGTCCGGCGAGTTCGTTGCGCGGGCGATCACGCGCGACGTGAATTCCGAGAAAGCGCGTGCGCTGGCGGCGCAGGGCATCGAGGTCGTGGCCGCGGACGTCGATGACGCGGCCAGTGTGCGCCGGGCCTTCGACGGTGCGTACGGCGCCTACTGCGTGACCTTCTTCTGGGATCACTTTTCGACCGAGAAGGAGCTGGCGCAGGCGCGGACGATGGCCACGGCTGCACGCGATGCGGGCGTGCAGCATGCGATCTGGTCGACGCTGGAGGACACGCGCAAGTGGGTGCCGCTGAGCGACGACCGCATGCCCACCCTGCAAGGTCACTACAAGGTGCCGCACTTTGACGCGAAGGGTGAGGCGGACGCGATCTTCGCGGAGCTGGGCGTGCCGACCACGTATCTGCTGACGTCGTTCTACTGGGACAACTTCATCACCTTCGGCATGGGCGCCGCGCGTGGCGAGGATGGGAAGCTGGCCATCACCCTGCCGATCGGCGAGAGCCGCATGCCGGGCATCGCCGCGGACGATATCGGACGCTGCGCCTACGGCATTTTCCAGCGGCCGGAGCTGATCGGGCAACGCGTCGGCATTGCCGGCGAGCATCTGAGTGGCAACGAAATGGCGGCCGGTCTCGCGGAAGCGCTCGGCGAAGAGGTCCGCTACAACTCAATACCGCCGGACGTCTTCCGCAGCTTCGGCTTTCCCGGCTCGGACGATCTCGGCAACATGTTCCAGTTCAAGCGCGACTTCGAGCTGAGCTTCCGCGCCGCTCGCCCGCTGGACGGAGCACGCGCGCTGAATCCGCGCCTCCGGACGTTCGCCACCTGGGTGGCGGAGAACGGTGCGGCCATTCGGGGGGTCGTGAAGGGGTAGCGATCTGACAAACATCACGCCACCGCCAGCTCCACCCGGTTCCTCCCGCGCTCCTTGGCCCTGTAGAGCACCTCGTCGGCGCGGGCGGCGATGCGGGCCAGGGTGGTGTCGGTGGGGTTCCATTCGGCAACGCCGAGGCTGATGGTGACGTGGAGGTTGGGATCGACGTCGGTGCAGTCGATCGCCTCCACGGCCGTGCGCAGGCGCTCGGCGACGGTCACGGCATCGGCCACGCGGGTGGAGGGGAGGACGACCGTGAACTCCTCGCCACCCGTCCGGCCGATGCGGTCGGTGGGACGGACCGCGGTGCGGCAGGCGTGGGCGACGCGTTGTAAGACCACGTCACCCGCGGCGTGGCCCCACGTGTCATTGATGCGCTTGAAGTGATCGATGTCGAAGGCCACCAGCGAGAAGGGCGTGCCGCCGTCGCGCGTGCGCCGGAGCTCGTCCTCGCCGAGGGCCAGCAGGTGGCGGCGATTCGGGAGGCGGGTCAGCTCGTCGGTGAGGGCCATGGCCTGCATCCGCCGTCCATCGCGGATCACGCGGACGATCAGGAGCGCCAGGACGACGATGACCACCGCGCCGAGCACCAGGATGATCGTCTGCAGCCTGCGGTTGCGCGACGCCGCGTCCAGCGCTTTCGCGCGGAGGGCGTTCTCGCGGATCAGGGCGCGGTTCTCCTGCTCCTTCTTCTCCGCGTCGAACTGCACGCGCAGGCGGCTGGTGTGCTCCTCGCGCAGTTTGTTGGCGAGATCGCGCTGCATGGCCGCGTGCGCGGTGCGCGCCTCGAAGGCGTCGCGCCAGCGGCCCGCGGACGCGTAGGCCTGGGCCAGCTCGTCCTGCGTCTTTTCCAGGAAGCGGGTGTTCTTCGTTTCCTCGAATTGTGTGCGGCTGGCCTCGAGATCGGAGATCGCATCGCCGAGGCGGCCCAGCTTGCGGTAGGCGATGCCGCGGGACTGGCGCACGTGCGCGATCCGCTCCACATCCTTGAGCCGGATGAAGGTCTGCAGCGCTTCGTTGAACCAGCGCAGCGCCTCGCGGGCACGATTGAACCTGGTCAGGGTCATGCCGATGGAACGCTTGACGTACGCCTCCTCGTCGACGCGGCCGAGCTGACGCTCGGCGGCCAGGGCGCGGTGGTAAGCCTGGAGCGCTGCCGCGAAGTCGCCTTTGCGGTCGTACGTGCTGCCGATGTTGTAGAGCGTATCGGCCTCGCCGATCTTGTTGGCCGTGGCCTCGTATTCGCGCAGGATCTGCCGGTAATACTCGATGGCCTTGTCGTACTGCCCGACCTTGTCATCGGCGTAGAGATGGGCGATGGAGGAGAGCGCCACCCGCCGTGGGTCGTCGCGGTGCAGCGACGCGTTCAGCTCGTAGGCTCGTTGCAGATCGACCAGCGCGTCGTTCATCGCGCCGCGGTAGTAGCGAAGATAACCGCTCTGGACGAGGGCATCCGCTTCCAGCGCCCGGTCATGGATCCGTACGGCCTCAGCGTGAAAGGCCTGGTAATCGCGGTCGGCTTCCACCAGCCGGCCGGCGCTTTCGAACGCGTTCCCGCGGCACGACAGTGCCTGGCCGCGAAGCCGCGCGTCTTTCGCCGCGTCCGCGAGGGCCAGGGCTTCGTTCGCCATCGAAAGCGCGGCCGCCGGATCGCTGCTCGCCCAGCACTGCTTCAGGAGCGCTTCGACGCGGATGTTCACGCGTACCGGAGCCGGCGGCTGTGCAGCCGCCGGCAACACCATCAGAAGCAACGGGGCGATCAGCGAGACCATGCGTTTATGGTAACCCTCGGGTGCGGCGGCGGATGCCGGGCGCGGCGCGCAATGCCGGCTCCACGGCCTTCAGCTTCATCGTGTTCGCATTCGCGGTGATGTTCAGGCCGGCCATGCCCTGCAGGACGTGGTGGGCCGAGAGCACGGCCCCTTCCTGCCAGCCGGAGAGATACGACAGCTGGTCGCCGGCGGCCCAGAAGCGGCCTTCCGGTTTGAGCAGGCGGTTGTAGACCGCCTCGTCGCACTTCCAGTCGTCGGCCCAGCCGCCCAGCTGGTAGGGGACGTTCTTCCAGGCGATGGAGAGGCCGAGGTCGATCGGGACGTGCTTCTCAAAATCTGGATGCAGCTTCTTGCCGCCGGCCATGGCCAGCTGTAGACGCTCGCGCAGGCCGAGGGAGGCCATCTTCTTCGCGTCGTTGTCGTAGTTGTAGGCGCCGGTGAGGATGCCCTTCTTGCCGAAGTAGTCATACGACGGGTACCACATCTGGGTGATGTTGTCCTTGATGTACGAGATCCCGCCGTACATCTGGTCGCGGGCCTCCCAGAAGCGGCTGTTGGTCTGCCAGCCGACTTTGCACGTGTCGGCGAAGCGCACGGCATTCACGGCCTCGGTGTAATCGGGCGAGAAGTTCGTGTCGATGTTCGCCAGAATCGGCAACGGAATCGTGGAGATGCACCAGTCGAAGGTGGCTGACTCACCCGCGCCGCTGCTGCCGGACGGGCGGAACGTCACTTTCACCTTCGGCACGCCTCCATCGGTGATGTTCGCCACCGAGGTCACTTCCTGGGACGTCCGCACCAGCTGTCCGACCGGCGTCTTCATAAAGCCGTGCCAGATCTTGTCCATCCCGCCGATGGGCTGGAAGAGCGTCGGCTGCCACTCGTACTCCTCGGCTTGATAGAAGCGGTCCTGCCAGAACTTCGAGTTCACGAGGTCCGCGAGCTGCAAAGGGCGCAGGAGCGTGCCGCAGGCCGTGATCCCCGGCTCCACCGCGTAGCCGGAGCGCGACGAGCCGAGGTACTCGTAATCGTCGCACGGCTCCACGTCGCCGAAGGTGGCCAGGAGGCTGAGCAGGCCGTCCTTGTCGACGCCTTTCAAGTCGGCGTCGATCGAACCGCTCTTGACCGCCTTCGCCAGCAGCTCCGAGATCCAGCCGCGGGTGTCGTTGGCGATGCGGCGATTGGGTACGGACTGGTTGTCCCACGAGCCGTCGCGCTGGAAGAAGTTGGCGCGCGTCATCATGGTGTAGACCTCGAGCGGCACGCCGAGGACGTTGCAGTAATGGAGGATGGCGGTGTGGTGATACGGGAGGCGTCCCGGCCCGGCGTTGAGGTAGTACTGCGGCTCGGGATCGAACTGGCAGACCTGCTTCGTGCCGGTGTTCTCCTCGATGACGTCGTTATGCCGGACGGTGAAGCTGCGCCCGCCCGGGCGTGCTTTCGCTTCGAGGATGACCACGTCGTAGCCGGCCTTGTTCAGCTCATAGCCGGCGGTGAGGCCGGAGATGCCGGCGCCGAGGATCACCACGCGCTTGCCGGCGCCCGGCTTCAGCACCGGCGGGCCTGCGAAGGCGTTGGGGATGCGCAGCAGGCCCATGGCGGTCATGGTCTCGTAACCCGCGGCGGCACCGCCGGCGCGGCCGACCGCTTCCAGGAAGCTGCGGCGCGTCCACTTGCCGGGCTTGGATCGTTCGAAGTCGCTCATGGGACCTCCTCGCACGCTCAATTTTGGGGAATGACAGAAGGATAGAGGGAGAGCGAGAAGGTGGCAATGCGCGCGGCATTGCCCGTATCCTGCGCGGTCATGTTTTTACTCGAAACCGAACGCCTCCTGATCCGCCCGTGGCAGCCTGACGACCGTCCCGCGATGAAGGTCATGACCGACGACCCCGAGGTGATGAAGTACGTGCACGGCGGCCTGCCGTTCACCGAGGAGGAGGTCGATGGCATGCTGGGGCGCCAGGCCCGGAACCTCGCGGAACACGGCGTGTGCATGGGCGCGCTGGTGGAGAAGGCCAGCGGCAACGTGATCGGCGTGACGGGCATTCAGCCGCTCGCGGACGATCTCGAGATCGGCTGGTGGCTGGTGCGCGAGGTGTGGGGCCGCGGCTATGCCACCGAGGCCGGCGGCGCGGCCATGCGCCACGTGCTGGAGACGTTGGGTCGTCCGCGGGTGGTGGCCATCATCGATCCGGGCAACGAGCCGTCGAAGCGCGTCGTGGAGCGCCTCGGCATGCGCCTGGATGGCCGGTACACCGGCGCGCAGCTGCGGCACCGGATGCCGGACATCGTGGTCGACCTCTTCGTGAAGGAGCGTGGCGCCTGATGTTCGGCCTGGAGACGGAGCGCCTGCGTATCCGCCCCTGGACGGATGCGGATCGTCCGGCCTTCGCCGCGCTGACGCACGATCCTGCGGTGATGGAGTACGTGCATGCGGGCTTGCCGTATACGGATGCCGAGGTGGAGGAGTGGTTCACGCGCCAGGCGCGGCACCTCGCGCAACATGACGTCTGCATGGGCGCGCTTATCGAAAAGTCGACGGATCGCCTGATCGGCCTGGCCGGCACGCAGCCCCTCGGCACGACCGGCCACTACGAGATCGGCTGGTGGCTGGCCCGTGATACCTGGGGCCGCGGCTACGCAACGGAAGCGGGAGGCGCGGCCATGCATCACGTGCTCGAAATGCTGCGGCATCCGCGGGTGGTGGCCATCATCCATCCGGACAACGAGCCGTCGAAACGCGTCGTGGGCCGGCTGGGCATGCAGTACGAAGGGCAGTACACCGGCGCCCAGCTCGGGCACCGGCTGCCGCAGATCGTGGTGGACCTGTTCTACAAGGAAGGCGAGCGATGAAACTCCGTCTGACCGTGCTGCCGTTGCTGGTGCTTCTCACCCTTCCCGCCTGCGCGGGTCTGACCCCGCTGAAGTCGCCCCGTAATGCGGTGCCGCCGCTGGATGCGAAGGGGGTGAAGCGGGTGATGGTGGTGGTGCTGGAGAACGGCAGCCCGGTCGTGGCGGCGCAGCAGCCGTTCATGAAGCTGCTGGAAGGGCGCGGCACGCGGCTGGATCAGTACTTTGGTATCGCCCATCCGAGCCAGCCGAATTACATCGCCATTGTCGCGGGCAACGTGAGCAACGCGGTGATGAACGATCGGCTCACTCTCGACCGGCCGCACCTCGGGCAGGTGCTGGGGAAGCGCTGGAAGGTCTACGCGGACGACTATCCGGCCCTGCCGGGCAAGTGCAATCTCACGAAGAGCAGCGGGCCGTACGTGCGCCGGCATGTGCCGTTCCTCAGTTTCAAGGATGTGCAGAAGAGCGACTGCGCGCAGGTGGTGCGGCTGAACAGCGCGACGGACGCGATCGCGGCGCTGCACGCCGACATGAATGCCGGGACGCTGCCGGACTTTGGGCTGATCATCCCGAACCTGACGCACGATGGCCACGCGCCGTCGAACATCCCGAATGCGAATCGGTGGCTGATGGAGAACTTCGCGCCGCTGCTGGACGATCCGAAGTTCATGGACGGGACGGTCTTCGTGCTCACGTTCGATGAAGACGAGACCGGCGACAACAAGCGCGGCAACCGGGTCTATACGGTGCTGGCCGGCCCCGCGGTAAAGCAGGGGGTGAGCCGGGACGTGTACAACCACTACGATCTGCTGGCGACGATCGCGACGCTCCTCGGCGTCACTCCGCCGCCAATGACCGAGGCGGACGCGCGGCCGATCGGCGGGATCTGGAAGTAGCGTTCGTTAACTTCAGCGTCCCCGCGAACGTCTGTTACGGTATGGCCGAGATGACGCGTGTGGACTTTGCGCAGTTCGCCGTGCGGGAGCTGGTGTACCCCGCCGGACGGCGGATGGCACGTCATGCTCACGAGTACAGCAACGTCACGGTGGTGGTGAGCGGCGACCTGGAAGAGACCACGGACGACGGGGAGCACCGCGGCCGGTCGTGCAGCGTGCTGCTGAAACCGGCGGGGACGATGCACGCGAACTACGCAATCGGTCGGCAGGGAACGCGGACGGTGAGCGTGGAGATGCCCGCTTTGTCACCACTCGCGCAGGAGCTGCAGTCGCTGCAGTGGCAATGGCTGGAGGATCCGGAGACGGCGCGGGCGGGGCTGGTGCTGTATCGCGCCTTCCGCGGCGGCTCGCGCGGTGTACCTCTCGCGCGCCTTCCGGCGGCACACGGGCATGGCCATGGGGGAGTACGTACGTTCGCTGCGCCTGCGGCACGCGCGGCATCTCCTCAGCGCGACCGAGCGCTCGCTGGCCGCGATCTGCAGGGTTCGCGGACGCGAGCCACCTATGCCGGTTGTTCACCGCCACGCACCAGCTGACGCCGAAGGCGTTCCGCGCGCTCTGCGGCGCGGCTGCGCGGTAGGCCACCAGAATCGCGAAATGTCTACGCGAAGCGCCGCTCTTGTACAGCCACAGGCGCTGCCGGTGTCAACCTCTGCACTGTTGCGTGATGCCACGCGCGCTGCTCGTGGCTGTACAAAAGCGGCAGAAAGCTGCCGGCAGTCCAAACGCTACGCGTAGACCTTTCGCGATTACGGTAGTGTGGCAGGTTCAGAGCGTTCCAGGCTGCGGGTTGTCGGGAGCGCGGCCGTCCCGGCCGCAGGACCCACAGGCGTCCCCCCTGTGCGTGTGCCGGGTACGCGTTTGTACACACAGGCGAGACGCCTGTGGGCCCTGCGGCCGAGGACGCCCGCGCTCCGGAGCTTCGCGTAGACCTTGCACGCCTGTTCGTGGAAAC
>JAXDJK010000198.1:0-11849 GCA_034665665.1 Acidobacteriota bacterium | reverse complement strand
GACACCGCACTCCAAACGCTTCGCGTAGTCCGGCGCGCTCTTCGTCGTCGCCTGCGCTCTCTTACGCCACGAGCGCCCGCACCACCCGGTACCAGCGCGCGCGCTGGAAGAACCACAGCAGCGCGACGCCGATCGGCAGCAGCGAGAACAGCAGCAGCCAGCGCGTGACCCCGTCGATGCCGGGGTTCAGCGGGGTGTGGATGTGCAGGTCGAGGGCGACCGACTCGAGGTCGTTCATCAGCGCGCCGCCCTTGCCCTCGCGATACCACGCCAGAAAGTCCACATCGTGCAGCAGCCGCCAGGCGAAGAGCATGCTGTGGATCTGCACGAAGAAGGCGATGAACGCCCCCAGCGGACGTTCGAGCGACGGGTTCTTCCACCCCACTCCGGCCAGCGCTTTGTAAAACAGCACCCCGGCGAGGATGAACTCCGAGAGATGTCCGGCGCTGCTGATCACCAGCTCGCGCCGCCACTCCGCGGTGACCACGAACAGCCACACCAGCGCCACCGCCCCGATCAACACCGTCAGCCGCGGGCGGCCGCGGAAGACCAGCAGGCAGTAGCCGAAAGCCAGCCCGATGGCGATGACGATCGACAGACGGAACTCCCCCTGGTGGGTGAATCCGCCGCCGTACACCAGGTCGAACGCCGGGAGCGACGGATACCCGAGCAGCCAGCCTGCCACCGCGTGTCCCAGCTCGTGGAACAGCGTCACCAGCGCCGACAGCACGAAGCGGGTGAACGGCAGCGCATACGCCACGATCGCCGCCCCCAGGCCGAACCCGAGGATCTTCCACTCCGCCGTGCCCATGCGGCCGTCGAAGATGATCGGCATTCCGGCCAACGTCTGACCGGGGCGCCGGACCCAGCTCCGGTCCTGCCACTTCTCGAACACGATCCCGCAACGCGCACACTCGGTCGCAGCCGGAGCGTGCTCGGTATGGCATCGGGGACAGTGCATGGCGCGAAATGATACCGAAGGCTCCGCCATGCGGCTCACAATACGGCGCATGACGCCGAAGCTCCGCGCCCTCGCCCTCCTGGCCGCGCTTTTCCTCGCCTCCTGCGCCAGCGCGCCACTCACGCTCGACCAGCGGCTCGACCGGATTCTTGCGCAGCATCCTGCACAAACCATCGCCATCTCCTACCAGGACCTGCGCAGTGGAGTGGCCGTCCATCGCAACGAGAACACCGTCTTCCATGCCGCCAGCACGATGAAGGTGCCGGTCATGCTCGGCATCTTCGACGCGGTCAGCCGTGGGGAACTGCGCCTGGAGCAGCCCGTGCGACTGCGCAACGAATTCGCCAGCATCCTCGACGGCTCCACCTACTCGCTGGAAGCGCGCGAAGACTCCGATCCGGCGCTTTACGACCTGGTGGGACAGGAGATCGCTCTGCAGGAGCTCGTACGGCGCATGATCGTGCGCAGCTCGAACCTGGCCACCAACAACGTCATCGAGCTGATCGGCGCGAAGCGGGTCATGGCCCTCATGCACGAAATCGGCGCGAACGACATCCAGGTGCTGCGCGGCGTCGAAGACGACAAGGCCTACCACGCCGGGATGAACAACACGACCACGTCCCACGACCTGCTGCGGATTTTCTGCACCCTCGGCGAAGGCAAAGCCCTCAGCCCCGAGGCGTCAAAGGCCATGACCGGCATCCTCCTGGCCCAGGAGTTCAATGACGGCATCCCTGCCGGCCTCCCCAAAGGCATCCCCGTGGCCCACAAGACCGGCTCCATCACCGCGATCGCGCACGATGCGGCCCTCGTGTTCGACCCGAGCGGCACCTACGGCTTGGTGATCCTCACCAGAGGCTTCGCGAAAAGCGAGGACGCGGAGAAGGTGATGGCGGAGATTTCGCGCGCTGTCTGGGAGGCGCGGCGCTCCCTATAATCCGCGCGACATGCAGAATCGCTGGACCACCACGCCGCCTGCCGAAATCGACCAACTCGTCTACCAGTCACGCCTCGTCGGCGAAGAAGAGGCGCTGGTGCTCTGGGGCGGCGGGAACAACAGTGTGAAGTCGCGCGCCACCGACCTCCTCGGCACGCCGATCGACGTGATGTACATCAAGAGTTCCGGCAGCGATATGAAATCCATCGTGCCGCAGCAGTTCCCCGCCGTCCGTCTCGACTACATCGCTCCGCTCCGGACACGCGACGAGGAGATGGACGACGCCGCGATGGTCGACTATCTCGGCCGCTGCCTGGTGGATCCGGCCAGCGCCCGGCCCTCGATCGAGACCCTGCTGCACGCCTTTCTGCCCGCGCCGGCCGTGTTGCACACGCACGCGGACGCGATCCTGGCCATCACCAATACCGTGGGACGGGAGACCACCGTCCGCGCCGCTCTCGGAGAGAACGTCCTTCTCGTCCCCTACCGCCGGCCCGGCTTCCGCCTCAGCCGTGATGTGGCCGACGCCTTCGACCGTCAGCCGGACGCCGAGGGGCTCGTGCTGATGAACCACGGGCTGATCACCTGGGGAGATACTGCACAGGAAGCCTACGACCGGCACATCGCGCTGGTCACCCGTGCGGAGGAGTACCTGCAGGCGATGCGCACCATCGTGCCCATGCCGTCGTCACGCGGCGATGCCACGGCCATCGGTCCGGTCCTCCGCGGTCTCCTCGGGCGGGAGCGCACCGTCGTCCTCGAGCTCGACGCCAGCGACGAGACCCTCGCCTTCGTCGGGCGGGAAGACCTCGGGCGAATCGCCCACATCGGCGCGGCTACGCCGGATCATTTACTGCACACCAAGCGCTTTCCTCTCGTTCTGGATGGGCAGGATGTTGCGTCAGCGCTGCAGAAGCACGTCGAAGGCTACACGGCCTGGTATGCCGCGCATCCGTCCGAATTCGCGATGCTCGATCCCAACCCGAGGGTCATCCTCGCTCCAGGGATCGGCATGTGGACCGCTGGCAAAGACGCACGGGCCGCGCGCATCGCACGTGACATCTACCGCCACACGATGCGCATCATCAGTGACGCCGAAGCGACCGGCGGATACGAGACCCTGAACGATGAAGACGCCTTCCACGCCGAATACTGGCCGCTCGAGCTGTACAAGCTGACCCTCCTGCCGAAGGAGAAAGAGCTGGCCGGCAAGATCGCGCTCGTCACCGGCGCCGCCAGCGGGATAGGCCGGGCCATCGCCGAGCGCTTCGCCGAGGAAGGGGCGCACGTGGTCGTCACCGACGTTGACGAAACGATGGCTGGCGAGGTGGCGCGGGGCATCGTGGCCCGCCACGGACTGCGGCGGGCCATCGACCTGCGGCTCGACGTCAGCAGCGAGGAAGACGTGGCCCGCGCCTTTCGTGCGGCCGTGCTGGCCTACGGCGGCGTCGACGTCGTGGTCAGCAACGCCGGCATCTCCTCGTTCGGCAGCCTCGACGAGTTGCCGGCCGCCGAGTGGGACCGCAGCTTTGCGATCAACGCGCGCGGCCACTTCCTGGTCGTGCGCGAAGCCCTGCGGGTGATGAAGCAGCAGGGCACCGGCGGCAGCATCGTCTTCAACGCCTCGAAGAACGTCACCGCGCCGGGGAAAGACTTCGGCGCCTACAGCGTCAGCAAAGCCGCCGAGGCCCAGCTCTGCCGCATCGTGGCCCTCGAAGGCGGCGAGCACGGCATCCGCGCCAACATGATCAATCCCGACGCCATCTTCGCCAACTCCCGCTTCTGGAGCGACGAGATGCGCCAGATGCGCGCCCAGAACTACAACGTCGACGCCGAGGCACTCCCCCGCTTCTACCGCGCCCGCACGCTGCTCAAGGTCGAAGTGACCGCCGCCGACTGCGCCGAAGCCGCCCTCTTCCTGGCCGGCCCGCGGTCGTCGAAGACGACGGGCGCCATGCTCCCGGTGGACGGTGGGGTGAAGGAGGCGTTCCCAAGGTAGCTACAGACGCTCGGCGCCGGGGAGCTTGCTCAGTCCATTGTCGAAGGTGCCGAGCGGCAGGTGGCCGGCTCGTCTTGCGCTCGCGATGATTAGACAATCGGAGAATCCCAGCGCAGGTTTCTGCCGGTATTGCAGCAGGGCCGTCTCGGCGACGTCATGATCCTGGATGATGAACTGCTCGTGATCGAGCAACATCTCGATCACAGTAGCGACAGCGTCATGCCCGAGTTTGTACTTGGAGCGAAGGACCCATACCGTCTCTGCCAGCACGACTTGCGACACCCAGGCACCGTTCCGGACGAAGGCTTCCGCCGCGGCCAACTGTTCATCATGATCACGGGTGAGCACTCGCACCAGGACGTTCGTATCAATCGCGCGCATGCTTCTCTTTGATGTACTCCGCGATCCCGTCCTTCAGTTCTTCGAGCGTTCGCGTCTTCGGCCGCTCCGGAAAAACGGCACGGTGGATGTCCTCGGAGGAGTAACGCCCGACCCTGCGAATCACCACCTGCTCCCCTTCATCTCCCCACTCCAGGACAGAGCCGGGACCGATCCCGAGCTTGCGGCGGATTTCAGCGGGAACGGAGATCTGGCCTTGCGCCGTCACCTTTGATTGCGGTCGTGACATGGCTACATAGTACCACGGTAATGGAAGTGCAGTTCACGGCTGTGGCCGCCTTCTTGCTCTGTTCCGAATCATGAGAACAAAAACGACCTTGATCGCTCCTGCCGCGCTGTTGCTGGTTCTGGCGGTCGGCTGTACGCAGAAAACGGAGAGCGTCTCCACCGACACCAGTTCGACGGAGACCACCACGTATTCGGCGACGATGCCCCAGGTCGATACGGCCGCCACCGCCGCCGCGATGGATTCGGCCCGCGATGCCGCCAATACGGCCGGCACGGCAGTGCAGGATGCCGCACACGCCACCGCCACGGCAGCGAAGGATGCCGCACATGCTACCGGCACGGCCATGGAAACCGCCGGGCAGAAGATTCAGGACAAGACCAAGACCGACGGGCAGTAAACCGTCCTCTCGTGATGACCAAGCTGGGTTCGTGAACCAGCCGTCCTGGTGCGTGAACCAGCCGTCCTGGTGCGCGAACCCGCCGCCCTGGTGCGCGACGCAGCCACCCCTGGTTCGCGAAACAGCCGCCCTGGTTCGCGGACCAGCCGTCCTGGTTCACGAACCCGCCGCCTTGGTTCGCGAACCAGCCGCCCTGGTTCGCGAAGCAACCGCCCTGGTTCAGGAACCAACCGCCTTCGCCAACACGGCCGTCGCGCGAGACAATAGCGGCGATGCCCTTCTACCGCTGCACCATCACCACCCCGCTCACGCCCGACGCCACCGCCGAACGCCTGCGTGGCCTGATCGGACCCAAGCCGACGCTCCGCGAGCGCTTCGCCGAGTCGTTCGGCGACGCTCCGGCCCGCCCGCCGTTTGCCGGCAGCCTGTCGTACGGCGCGTTCACGGCCACGCGGATCCTCTGGTACCGCAATTCTTTCGCTCCCGTCATCCGCGGCCAATACGGCACGAGCGGGACCGGTGGCACTCGCATCGAGCTCTTCATGACGCTCCGCCCCTTAATCATTGCCTTCGAGTTACTCTGGTGCGTCCTGGTTCTTTCCACCACGATGCCCATGATCGCTCGCGGCGAAACACTATCCGACTACTTGGGCCTCGGCATGATCGCATTCGCCCTGTTCGTCACGATCGGCGGCTTCTACCCGGAAGCCATCTACGCGAAGCGCCTCATACAGCGCGCGATGCAGGCGTGAGTCCGGAGCGCGTAACCGGAGCGCGGCCGTCCCGGCCGCAGGGCCCACCGGCGTCCCGCCCGGTGGGCGTACCCGTACGGCCCGGATCCCGGACGACGCCCTAGCCGCGGAGCGGCGGTATCTCTGTAGCCCAATGCGTCAGCGTTGGGGAATCATCGCCCCTCCCGAACGGAGCCGCGGAGCGGCGGCACTCGCGATTGAACAGCAGATGTCGGCGCTCCGCGGCTGCTCAACCTGGACACCGTTGCTTCCCCCAAGGCTCACGCCATTGGGCTACTGAGATCTCGCCGCTCCGCGGCTTCTGACGTACACCGCGGATCTCCAGCAAGCGCGCGCCGGAGGCGCGCACTACACCGCCGTGCACCATGAGAGCGCTCGTGCCACGGGAGGGCCTGCTATCCTCCTCCCGGATGTTCGAAGAGCTCCTCGCATCACTGGATGAAGCAGGCGTCCGCTTCGTCGTCGTCGGCGGCCTCGAACGGCTGCAGGAGATTGCGAGGCGACGCCATGCGCCTGAGGCGGGCCCGCCTGAGGGAGGTAAACGAGCGTCAGATGATTGGACCGGTGACTTCGGCTCAGCCGAGGAGCGACTCCTCGACGCCTCTTCGTATTGTCGGTGCAGACGCGTCAACGCTGATCTGTTTGCGAGCTGCACCTGCCGGGGGGCGCGATCTATTGGGAGCAGTGTGCTGACCGAAAAGGCGCAATCAAAGGCCGAGGATGTTCAGACCAGCCGGCGGAGGGCCGCCAAACAGCTGGCAAGACTCTGCGACTCCTCAGCAGCGGCGTCAACATCCCAATGGTTGACGACAAAGTCGATGAATGCCGCCGTGTAGCCAGGTCCAACTGCCGCAGACGTACCTCTGGCAGGCACTACGCTGTTGCGGACCGTACTCGATGACGATGTCCGTACGATGTCCACGAGCAAACGCTTGGGATCAGCGATCGCTTCGACGTCACGCGGAACGCTTGCCGTCGAAACGCGGAAATACTTTGCGAACGACCGTCGGTCAGCCAGTAACCAGGTTTCCACCGCGCGGACGGGGATTCGCATCGTCATGAACTGCGCCGGATCAGGGAGCAGCTTCCTGCGTAGTTCGGGAGCACACTCGCCGTCGCGATCCAGATCCCTCAGCACAAGCCACGGTGCCTGCCGTGCAGCATTGTTATATCCGGACAGACTTCGATCCAGACGACTCTTTCCCTGTGCGTTATAGACGGGGCCGACCGCGTGTCCGCACGCGACGAGAAGCCGCCGAGCGACCTCCGCATCATGGACGCCTTCCACTGCCACGGTGATCGTCGCCATCCACTATTCTGCGAACATGGCCAGCTGCGCGGCGTGCTCTGGTGCCGTGCGCGGCAGCACTGCCTCGGCAATCGTAAGTCCACCCTCGACCAGCGCCCTTACCTGAGAGTCGTCGCCCGCTGACTCTACGATCGTGCCTTCCTCAGTAGGTCTGAGCCAGATAACCTCCTCGGGGGCGATACCGACATCGGCCAGCAAATCAGCAGAATGCGTACTGATGAGGACTTGCCGGGCAGATTTTCTCGAAGCACTGGCCATCATCGCCGGAATGTGCCGCACGACCTCCGAATGCAAGGAGAGCTCAGGCTCCTCCAGGAGTAATGGAGCGTTCCCGTCCAGCAGTGCCCATAACAACCCAAGCAGCCGAAGAGTGCCGTCCGAAAAGTGCTCTTCGGTCTGCGAACCGGCATCGGGACGCCAATGCTTGTACAGTCCCTTCAGGTGAGGTACGCCACGGCCATCTCGTTCGAAGGTGAGCTCTTTGAGCTGCGGAACGGCCACTTGAAGCGCTTTGTTGATTTTCTTCAAACGCGAATCGCGCGTCCGCGGCTGCATCCTGGCAATCTGCTCCAAAAAATCGGACCCGAGCGGATCATCAGCTTTGGAAATGACCCGATCCGATTGCCGGATGAGCTGAGGGACGATGTGAAGGTACCGAATCCCTGAGAGGAAATCCGCTACTTCACGGAAGTCCTTGTTGGCATTTACCTGCTCTAGGTACGTCTGCGTGAGGCGGTTTCGATCGTCATTGTCCGCCTCGTCGGGGCGAGGCGGGATAACGTCAAGCCCGTCGCGCGTGATTCGCTCGCGGCGGACGGTGGGCGTTTTTTGGGCATCCTGAGCAAACTCCAGCTCATAAGCCCAATGAGCATCACCCAAGTCCATTTCCACTTGAATCGCGACATCTGCTTGCTTCCTGGCATGCAGGCACCGCAACTGGGAAACACCGCCGCGCGACTTCACGGCGCGTTGAAAGCCCCCCTCCGGCTCCGCAATGTCACGGAGAAACCGAAAGACATCCAGAAGGTTCGACTTGCCGGCGGCGTTGGGACCCACGATGAACGCACGCAGTTGCAGAGCAACATCGAGCCGCTTGAAGTTGCGCCAGTTCTCGAGCCGCAGACGCGTGAATCGCATCGAAGCACTCCCACGAAGCATCCTAGCATGTGGAAAAGAGCCGGCGCTGCCGGGCAAAAAAAGGCCACCCGTTTGGGTGGCCGATGAAAGACACGCGTGATTTTTACCTTACGAGCAACCGCTCGTGGACCCGCAATTCAAACACTTATAGCAGGCGCCGTTGCGGACCATGATTGAGCCGCAGTCGCTGCAGCTGGGGGCGTCCTGCTGGTAGCGGAAGGTGGCGCCGCCGCCTTTGTTGGGGTTGGGGCCGTCGGCGTCTTTTGGGGTGGCGATGAAGCCGATGGGCTGGTTGTTGGCGATGGCTACTTTTTCGATGAAGCTGACGTCCGAGGCCGTGGGGGCGGCGACGTTGGCGACGGGCTTCGGGGTGGAGCTGTACGACGGGGTGGCGGCGATGGTGGCGGGGTCGTCGCGGAGGATGACGCCGGCTTCTTCCTGGCGGTCGCGGCTGAGGAACTTCGAGGCCAGCCATTTGAAGATGTAATCCATGATGGACTTGGCCATCGGGATCTCGGGGTTCTTGGTGAAACCGCTCGGCTCGAATCTCGTGTGGGTGAATTTGTCGACGAGGAGCTGCAGGGGCACGCCGTGCTGGAGGGCCAGGGAGGTCATGGTGGCGAAGCTGTCCATCAGGCCGGAGATGGTCGAGCCCTCTTTGGCCATGGTGATGAAGATCTCGCCGGCGCTGCCGTCTTCGTACTTGCCGACGGTGATGTAGCCCTCGTGGCCGCCGATGGAGAACTTGTGGGTGATGGACTCGCGCTCGTCCGGGATTTTACGGCGCCCCGCGGGGGGGCCGCCGCCGAGCTGATCGCGCTGCGCCTTCTCCTTGCGGGTCGAGAGGGGCTGCGAGCGCTTGCAGCCGTCGCGGTAGACGGCCACTGCCTTGAGGCCGAGCTTCCACGCTTCGTAGTAGGCCTGCTCGATCTCTTCGACCGTGGCCGCGGTGGGCATGTTGATGGTCTTGGAGATCGCGCCGGAGATGAAGGGCTGGACGGCGCCCATCATCTTGAGGTGGCCCATGTAGTGGATCGAGCGGCTGCCGTTGGCGGGCTTGAAGGCGCAGTCGAAGACGGAGAGGTGCTGATCCATCAGGTGCGGCGCGCCTTCAATGGTGTCGTTCTCGGTGATGTACTCGACGATCTCGGTGGCCTGCTTGGCGTTGTAGCCGAGGCGCTTCAGGGCCGTGGGGACGGTCTGGTTGACGATCTTGAGCATACCGCCGCCGACGAGCTTCTTGTACTTGACCAGCGCAATGTCGGGCTCGATGCCGGTGGTATCGCAATCCATCATGAAGGCGATGGTTCCGGTGGGGGCGAGCACGGAGATCTGGGCGTTGCGGTAGCCGTGCTGCTGGCCGAGGGCGTAGGCCTCGTCCCAGACCTGGCAGGTGGCGTCGGCCAGGTCGGCCGGCAGGGCCCGGACGTCGAGGCGGTAAGCGGACCGGCGGTGCTTGTCGATGACGCGCAGGAACGGCTCTTCGTTGACGGCGTAGCCTTCGAACGGGCCAACCTTCTCGGCGATGCGGGCAGACTGGGCGTAGGACTCGCCGGAGAGGATCGAGGTCAGGGCGGCGGCGTACTGGCGGCCGTCTTCGCTGTCATAGGCAACGCCGCGGGCCATGAGCAGCGCGCCGAGGTTGGCGTAACCGATGCCGAGCGGGCGGAACTTGTGCGAGTTCACGCCGATGGCCTCCGTCGGGTACGACGCGAAGCCGACGATGATCTCCTGGGCGGTGATGACCACGCGCAGGGCGGCACGGTAGGCCTCGACGTCGAAGCCTTTGGTCTCGCTGTAGAACTTCATGAGGTTCAGCGAGGCCAGGTTGCAGGCCGAGTCGTCGAGGAACATGTACTCGGAGCACGGATTGGACGCATTGATGCGGTCGGTGTTCGGGCAGGGGTGCCAGTCGTTGACGGTGGTGTCGAACTGCATGCCCGGATCGCCGCAGAGCCAGGCGGACTCGGACATGCGGCGCATGAGCTGGCGGGCCTTGAAGGTGGCCATGGGACGCTTCGGCTCGGTGACGGACCAGGTGGTCCAGTCGGCGTCTTTCTCGTAGGCGCGCATGAACTCGTCGGTCACGCGGACCGAGTGGTTGGCGTTCTGGAAGTGGACGGAGTCGTAGGCGCCGCCCGGGGCGTTGAAGGCGCCGTCGTAGCCGGCGTCGATGAGGGCCCAGGCTTTCCGCTCTTCGGTCTCTTTGGACTCGATGAAGTCGACGATGTCCGGATGGTCGGCGTTGAGGATGACCATCTTGGCGGCGCGGCGGGTCTTGCCGCCGGACTTGATGACGCCGGCGAAGGCGTCGTAGCCGCGCATGAAGGAGACGGGGCCGGAGGCGGTGCCACCACCCGCGAGGAGCTCTTTAGAGGAGCGGATGTTGGAGAGGTTGCTGCCCGTCCCCGATCCGTACTTGAAGAGCATGCCCTCGGTCTTGGCCAGGCCGAGGATCGAGTCCATGGTGTCTTTCACTGAGTTGATGAAGCAGGCGGAGCACTGGGGCTTCTCTTCGAGGCCGACGTTGAACCAGACCGGCGAGTTGAAGGCGGCCATCTGGTAGAGGAGGATGTGCGTGAGCTCGTCACGGAAGGTGTCGCCGTCTTCGACGCTGGCGAAGTAGCCGCCCTCACGGCCCCATTCGGTGATGCTGCGGACGACGCGGCCGATGAGCTGGCGGACGCTGGATTCCCGGTCCGGGGTGCCGATGTGGCCGCGGAAGTATTTGGAGACGACGACGTTGGTGGCCATCTGCGACCAGAACTTCGGCATCTCGACGTCTTTCTGTTCGAAGACGATGCCGCCGCTTTCGCTGGAGATGGCGGCCGAGCGGGTCTCCCATTCGCAGGTGTCGTATACGTCGACTCCGCTCCGGGTGAAGTAGCGCTCGATGGCAATGCCGCCGCTACGGGTTTCTTTGCGGGCGGCTTTCCCCTGTTTGGCGGCGGACGAGCGCGGGCGGACCGAGAGATCGATGGATGTCATGACTGGCTTCTCCTCACACACATTCGAGAACTGATAGCAATGCAGCAGAGGATGTCAGTTCGAAGGTGCGAAGGAGGTCGGCCGGGCAGTGTTCCGCGGATCCTGTTACGGACAGCGCCGGTGTTCCGATTTCCCTCATTCGAACGTGCGTCCCCCGCCTCCCCCAACACGACTGAACGTACCAAAAGTGGTGTATTCAGTTTTACGTAGTGATTACGTTTATCGATACGACCAGCGAAGCGGCCGAACCGTGGCGGTCCGGATCTGCGGGACGGATGATTTGACCTTCATCGTGACCTGGTAGTCGC
This sequence comes from Acidobacteriota bacterium, assembly GCA_034665665.1. Classification (GTDB taxonomy): domain Bacteria; phylum Acidobacteriota; class Thermoanaerobaculia; order Gp7-AA8; family Gp7-AA8; genus DASWOB01. Next base: position 433 of record JAXDJK010000198.1, on the reverse strand, counting down.
GAATCTGAAGCGATACGGAACGGGTGGGAGTACGGTCTCCCGGACGGTTCTGATCCTTCCAATCCTTCATCGATCCCCCCACGCATTCGTGATGTTTAAACGGTGGAGCTAAGCTACGCTCGCCTCCTCGGGATGTCAAGAGCAGGACCACAAGATGTTGTGGTCCACTGCACAAAGAACACTACATCCTGCGTAAGTATTCTTTTTTCAGAAGCTTACAAGGTAGCGTCCGGTACTTTGGTTTTACTGTTATCCGCGTGCATTCCACCGCCTGTCCGCCGCTTTCCCGCATCTTATCCACAGGCTTTTCAACAGCGTCTTTTCGCAAGTTTAGGCCGCTTTTCCATCGATTCTCCGCAGCCTATGCACAACATATCCGTACGTGTTATCAACAACGTATGAACATGTGTTTTCATCAGCTTTTTCATGCAAT
>JAXDJK010000197.1:0-8300 GCA_034665665.1 Acidobacteriota bacterium | reverse complement strand
CGGCTGGTGAACCTGCGCTACCCATCGGCGGGAGAGACGTCGGGGACTTTGATCCGTGCGTTCGATGCCGGCAAACCGGTGGCCGTCAGCGACTACGCCCAGTTCGCGGAACTGCCGGATGATTGCGTGGTGAAGATCCCATTCGGCGAAGGCGAGGTGGCGGCGGTGGCGGACTTTTTCCTCCGTGACCTGCCGGATTCGGCCCCGGCGCAGCGGGCGTGGCTGGAGGCGAATGCGCGGCTGGATCTAACGGTGGATGGGTATCTCGCGGCGCTCCAGCCGAGCGAGGATGTGCCGGCGCGTGGTGTCACCGGCTCGCTGCCGCTGTTTCCCGTGCTGGAAGTGCTGGGTGCGACGGCGGACGACGCCAGCGTCGCGTTGAAGGTCGTCAATCGCGGAGAGGGCACGTTACACGGTCGCATGTACGGCGAGCCGGCCTACCGCATCATCGCCAAGGTGTTCGACGGGAGCCGCGTGGTGCAGGACCGCTGGCTGGAACTGCCGGGGGACCTGCGTCCGGGTGCTACGGCGGAGCTGTCGTTCCCGCGCAGCGGCAGCGGTGACACGCTGCGGCTGTACCACGCCATGCAGGACATCCCGATGCTCGAGCCTGAGGCGTTCGCCGAGGTGCGGCTTGTTCGATGACGCGGCCCTGGCGCGGTTGCGGCTCATCATCGCGGAACGGCCGGCCATCGAGATCATCGCGCCGGAGCACCGACGCGCCTGCGTACTGATCCCGTTGGTGCGCCACCACGATCGCTTGTCCATCCTCTTTACGCAGCGCGCGGAGAACCTGGCCGCCCACAGTGGACAGATCTCTTTTCCCGGCGGCAGCGTCGAAGAAGGGGAGACGCTCGAAGAGGCGGCCATGCGCGAGGCGGAGGAGGAAGTAGGCATCCCACCACACCGCGTCGAGCTCCTCGGCCGCCTCGATGACGTCGTCACCCACAGCGGCTTCCTGGTGGCGCCGTTCGTCGGCGTGATTCACGAGCCGGTCGACTACGTCATGCAGGAGTCGGAGGTAGTGGAGATCTTCGACGTGCCGATCGAAGCGCTGCTGCACCTGGACAACCCGGAGATCCGCTACGTGCCGTTCCGCAAGAAGCAGTTTCCCGCGTACTTCTACCACTACGAAGGGCGGGAGATCTGGGGACTGACCGGGCGGATGTTGAAGGCGTTCCTCGATCTGGTGTGGCAGGCGGTGTGACGCGGACGCAACACCGGCACGGCCTGCGCGTAGACAATCCCATGCGATTCGGATTGTGCGTGCTTTTGCTGTCCGCCGTTACGGCTGCCGCGCATCCCGGGGCAGCGATCGGGGTGACGGCGGACGGGCGCGTCTACTTTGTCGATACGGGCGGTGGCGTGTTCTCGATCGAACGCGACCGGAAGGTCGTTCGCCAGGATGGCCCGGCGCTGCACTGGTTCGCGCTCGACCCGCAGGGGCGGTTCCGGAACACTCCGTGGCCGCCCACTCCAGGCGCCGAGTTTCGATCCATCGGCTCCCGTCCCGCGCTGGTGCTGTCGAGCGACTATCCGGTGGCGATCGGGGCTGACGGGAAGCTGTACTTCCCCCAGGCGGGGAGAGATGGGCGCGTGCGCATCGTCGGTCTCGACGCTGCCGGCGCGCTCTCGCAACGCGCGGCGCTGCCGCCCTTCACCAGTCAGGGCCAGCCGGCCACCTGGATCAACGGCCTGGCCTCGGGGCCGAACGGCTCGCTGTATTACACCGAAGATCGTGCCATCCGGCGGATCGATGCGCAGGGACGCGTGTCTACGGTGGCGGCCAACGTGGCGGTCGACCGGTGTACCGCCATTCCAGGCATCGCCGCCGCGGAGCGCCCGTACCTCCGCGGTCTTACGGTCGCGCCCGACGGCAGCGTGTATGTCGCCGCCTCGGGCTGTGGCGCCGTACTGAAGATCGATGGCGCGGGAAAACGCCCGACCGTCCTGCGGACCGCCGCCCCCTGGTCGCCGACGGCCGTGGCGGTAGCGAATGGCGAGATCTACGTGCTCGAGTATCTGCACACAGCCTCGGATGACCGTCGCGAGTGGATCCCGCGCGTGCGGAAGATCGCGGCAAATGGGACGGTCACGACGCTCGCGACGAGCAATCGGCGCTGAGGCTCTTCGACGGAAGCGTGGATGACTACGCGAAGCGTTTGGAGTGCGGTGTCGCCACCGCTTTTGTATAGCCATCCTCGCAGCCGGTGCTGAAACACGGGCGCGGTAAATCACACCCTCGTCGCCTGTGGCTGTACAAAAGCGGTGGCGACACCGCACTCCAAACGCTTCGCGTAGTCCGGCGCGCTCTTGCAGAGAAATACATAGCTGCGCAGCTCTACAGGGGTCATCCCTCGCTGCGCTCGAGAAACCGCGCGAGGTATCCCGCCGTGCGGCTGGCCTTTGCCTTCGCCACGTCCGTGGGCGTTCCCGCCACCACCACCCGGCCGCCCTCTTCGCCGGCGCCGGGGCCGATGTCGATGATCCAGTCGCTGCCGGCGACGACGCGCATGTCGTGCTCGACGACGATCACCGTGTTGCCGGCTTCGACGAGGCCGTCGAGCTGGGTCATCAGGCGTTCGACGTCGCTGGGGTGGAGGCCGGTGGTGGGCTCGTCGAGGATGTAGAGGGTGTTGCCGCGGCCCATGCGCTGCAGTTCGGTGGCGAGCTTGATGCGCTGCGCTTCGCCGCCCGAGAGCTCCGTGGCCGGCTGGCCGAGGCGGATGTAGCCGAGGCCGACCTCGCGGAGCACGTGCAGCGAACGGTGGATGTGCGGCTCGTCGGCGAAGAACTCCCAGGCCGCGTCCACGGTCATCCCCAGCACGTCGGCGATGTTGCGGTCGCGGTAGTGGATCTCCAGCGTCTTGGCGTTGTAGCGCGCGCCGTGGCAGGTGGGGCAGGGGGCGTAGACGCTCGGGAGGAACAGCAGCTCCACCATGACGAAGCCTTCGCCCTCGCACGTCTCGCAGCGGCCTTTGGCAACGTTGAAGGAGAAGCGGCCTGCATCGTAGTGACGCGCCCGCGCGGCTTTCGTCGCGGCGAAGAGCTTGCGCACGTGATCGAAGAGGCCCGTGTACGTGGCCAGGTTCGAGCGCGGTGTGCGGCCGATCGGTTTCTGGTCGACGCGCACAAGCCGCTTGATCTGCTCCATCCCCGCGGCGATCTGGCCGCCGAGGGTCTTCACGACCGTGCGCTCCAGCTCCTCCCCCTCTTCCTCGTTGACGGCGATCTCGTGGCCCAGCGCTTCGCCCACCAGTTCCACCAGCACCTGGCTGACCAGGCTCGATTTGCCCGATCCGGAGACGCCGCTGACGGTGGTGAAGACGCCGAGAGGAAAGTCGACATCCAGCTCGTGCAGGTTGTTGCGCGTGACGCCGGTCAATCGCAGCCAGCCCTGCGGCTCGCGCGGTGTGCGGTCGGGGAGCTCCTGCTCGCCGAAGAGATGCCGCCGCGTCTGCGAGGCCGCGATCTCGGCCAGACCTTCGGGCGGACCGCTGTAGAGGATCTCGCCGCCGTGCTGGCCAGCCGCGGGTCCAACGTCGACGAGCCAGTCGGCATGCCGGATCACATCCAGATCGTGCTCGACGACGAACAGGGAGTTGCCCGATTCCTTCAGCCTGTCCAGCGCCGTCAGCAGTGCCTCGGTATCGGCCGGATGCAGTCCTGCCGAGGGCTCGTCCAGCACGTAGACCACCCCGAAGAGATTCGAGCGCACCTGCGTCGCCAGCCGGAGGCGCTGCAACTCGCCCGGCGAGAGCGTGGGCGTGCTGCGCTCGAGCGAGAGATACCCGAGGCCGAGGTCGAGCAGGACGCTCAGGCGCCCGCACAGATCCTCGGCGATGCGCTGCGTGACGATCACCTGCTCCGGATGCTCCGTCTCCTTCTTCGCGTTCTTCGCGGCCGTGCCGTTGGCGTACGGGCGGAGGATGGCGGTGAGGCGGGCCATCGGCAGGCGGGAGATGTCGGCGATGTCGAGGCCGGCGAACTTCACCGACAGCGATTCGCGACGCAGGCGCTTGCCGTGACAGACCGGGCACTCGCTGCTGAGCATGTACTGCGCGACGCGCTTCTTCATCAGCGCGCTCTGCGTGTTTGCGAACGTGTGCAGGACGTGGCGCTTCGCGCTGGTGAACGTCCCCATGTAGCTCGGCTCTTCTTTGCGCTTCAGCGCGCGCTGTGTCTCCTCCGGCGTGTAGCCGGCGTACACCGGCACGGTGGGCTGCTCGTCGGTGAAGAGGATCCAGTCGCGGGTCTTCTTCGGCAGCTCCCGCCACGGCAGATCGACGTCGTAGCCCATGGTCACCAGGATGTCGCGCAGGTTCTGCCCGTGCCATGCCAGCGGCCACGCCGCGACGGCCCGCTCGCGGATGGTCAGCGCGTCGTCCGGCACCATCGACTGCTCCGTGACCTCGTAGACGCGCCCGAGACCATGGCACTCCGTACACGCTCCTTCCGGCGTGTTCGGCGAGAAGCCCTCCGCGTAGATGATCGACTGACCGCGCGGGTAGTCGCCCGCCCGCGAGTACAGCATGCGCAGCAGATTCGAGAGCGTGGTCACGCTGCCGACGGACGACCGCGTGCTCGGCGCCCCCCGCTGCTGCTGGAGCGCCACCGCCGGCGGCAGGCCGTCGATCTCGTCGACGTCCGGTACCGCCATCTGGTGAAAGAGCCGCCGCGCGTATGGGGAGACGGATTCGAGGTACCGCCGCTGGGCCTCGGCATACAACGTCCCGAAGGCCAGCGACGACTTGCCCGACCCCGAGACGCCGGTGAACACCACCAGCGCATCGCGCGGGATCTCGAGGCTGACGTCCTTGAGGTTGTGCTCCCGCGCCCCGCGGACGCGGACGAAGCCGGTGAATTCCGTCGTGCGCTTCATACGTCGCAAACGGCTGAGTTCACATTGAATGCCGGGCGCGTGTTACTTCTTTTCCTTGAACACCGTATCGATGGCGATTCCCGCGGCCAGGAGCAGCGCCGGGACGTCGGGACGGGAGGCGGCGTTGTCCGCGAGGGCGATCACGTACGTGTCGGCGCTCGTGAAGAGCTCCTTGCCGAGGCCGGCCCACTTCTTCGTCACGCGGCCGAGCTCCTCGCCGCTGCCGGAGAGCATCTGGAAGTTCCATCCCTTCCAGTCGCCCTTGACCATGCCCACTTCGACGCCCTGCGGGTCGAACATCCGGAACGCGCCGCCGAGGGAGAAGGCCTTCGCCTGGAAGTGACCGATCACGCGATCGCCCACGCTCACCATCACCTTCGGACGCAGGATGGCCACGCCGCGGCGGATGGAGAGGACCGGCGCCGTGCCTTCGCCTTCGTAAACGTTGACCACCGTCGGCATGAGCGCCTTGTTGATCACCAGGCGGAGCCACTTGGCCCACGGGTTCGGCTCTTCTTTCGCGATGCCGATCACGGCACCGGTGGCCGCGTCGAGGAGGTCGTAGGTGTCGGTGAGCTTGGCGAACGCCACGCGCTCTTTGACCACGTAGGTCTTCTGGTTCAACAGCATTGGAGGCCCCCTGTTTTGGATGAGATCGCCGCACGGTAGCACGGCCGGCGGCACATCTCAGGCGTTCGTCTTCTTCGTCCACCGCTCGGCGTCGCGCTCCCGGTACTTCTGCATCATGGCGGCGAAGTTTTCGTCGAGATTGATGCCGAGGGAGTTCGCCAGGCAGATCAGCACGAAGATCGAATCCGCGATCTCCCCGCCGATGTCGCCTGCATCTTCGCCCGGCTTCGGCTTCTTGCCGCCGTGGTGGTGCATGAGGGCGCGGGCCAGCTCGCCCACTTCCTCGGTGAGGCGGGCAAGCATCGGCAGGGGCGGGAAGTAGCCCTCCTCGAACTGCGCGATCCAGGCGTCGACTTCCTGCTGCAGCGGCGCGAATGACATGCGCCGATTCTGGCCTGTGCTACGATTTCCGGCAATGCGTTTCGTGAGGACGGGAGTGGTGGTCGCACTGGCGGTGTCGTTCGCGGCGTCTGCCGCGGCCGACGTGCACCTGACCGTGAAGCGCGACGGCAAGAAGGTCATCTACAACGTCGGCGGCGGTCCCGGGGCCGGTAAGGGGACGAACTGGAGCTGGCTGGCCAAGCGCCACGACCGCCGCACCAAGTACGACGCCATCATCGAGCGCTACGCCGAAAAGTACAGCGTCGATCCGGTGCTGGTCCGCGCCGTGATCCAGATCGAGTCCGACTTCAATGTCCACTGCGTCTCCAATAAAGGGGCGCGCGGCCTGATGCAGCTCATCCCCGCCACCGCCAAACGCTTCGGCGTGAAAGACGTTTTCGATCCCGAGCAGAACATCCATGCCGGGGTGCGTTATCTCTCGTACCTGCTGAAGCTCTTTCCCGATGACGTCCATCGCGCTCTGGCGGCCTACAACGCCGGCGAAGGAGCGGTGCAAAAGTACGGTGGGATTCCGCCGTACGAGGAGACGTCGACCTACGTACAGCGCGCGCTCACGGTCTATTACGGCCGTCCCTACGGTGGCGGCGCGGTGTCGTTCGCCGGTGGCCGCGGCAAGACCAAGCTGGCGGGCGGCTTCGGCAAGCCGCTGCTTGCGAAAGCGTCCTCCGTGCGAGGAACGGCACATCCCACGGTGAAGCTGGCGATGCTTCCCGGGATGAAGTACCTCGGCACCAACTAGTTCGCGAGAGTACAATCCCGCCGCATGCCCGAACGTGATCCGGCAGTTGCGCCGCCATTCGATCAGGGCGTATTTCTCCTGCATTACAACCGCGGGCGCGAGTCCTTTCAGGAAGGTCGCTACGCCGAGGCGCGGCGGGAGCTGGAATCGGCGCAACGTCTCCGTCCCGATGACGCGGACGTCCTGAACCTCCTCGGCCTGGTCTACTTCAAGACCAACGCGTTCCCGGAGGCGGAGGTGATCTACCGCCGCCTCGTGGCCGAGAATCCGAACGTTTTCATCCTGCACTCGAACCTCGGGTTGATCCTGTTCAAGCAGGCCAAGCTCGAGGAGTCGGAGCAGTTCCTCCTGCGTTCCGTCGAACTGCGCCCGAATTACGCGAAGTCGCACCTCTACCTCGGGCTGCTGTACCGCCAGAAGAAGAAGTTCGGCCTGGCCCTCGAGCACCTGCGCTTTGCCGGCGCCGACAAGATCGCCCGCGAGGTCGAGGCGGAGATGCGTCCGCCGACGAAGACGGCCCCGCCGCCGACGGTGCCTCCCGCACCGGTGGCGCCGCCACCGCCGCAGCCCATCACGCAGCGGATTCACGCAATCACGCCCGACCAGATGACGCAGCCCGGCAAGGTGCCGGTGCCGCCGGCCTACGTCCTGCCCGCGGTTCTGCCAGCTGTTCCGCCAGCGGAACCGACACCCGTGCACGCCGCCGCGCGCAAACTGCAGGACGCCGTCGATGAAACGCAGCACGTGGAAGCGAAGCGGATCGACACGTCGCGCAAGATCGAAGGGGCCTCGCGCACGTTTGCCCTGCACGAGAACGGCTTCCTGGAGATCAACTTCGGCCGCTGCGTGCATGTGAAGCGCGGCACGGTCTCGAGCTACTCCGGCAACCTCAAGTTCGTCGCAGAATCCGGGCTCCTCGGCACGACCGCGCAGACGCTGGTGAAGGCGGTGGGGCAGGGCAAGATCTTCGTCTACGAGAAAGGCCGCAAGACCTTCCTCCTCGACCTCAACGATGAGTTCATCTACGTGGAAGGCCGCAACCTCCTCGCGCTGGAAGACACGCTGACGTACCGCGTCGAGCCCATCTACGACACCTCCTACCAGCGCAAGATCGATACGGTCAAAATCTTCGGCAAAGGCTCCCTGGCCATCTCCACCTCCATCGAGCCCCTCACCCTCCGCGTCACCCGCGAATACCCCCTCTCCATCTCCTCCAACGCCCTCGTCGCCTGGACCGGCAACCTCATCCCCACCGTGATGGACGACAAAGCGTTAGAGAACGTCATGATCGAGCAGGAAGGGGAAGGCGGTTTCAAGGTGCGCTTCGAAGGCGACGGGGTGGTGGTCAGCGAGCAGTAGGGCTCATCCGGCGATTAGCCGTGGCCACCGGCGGCTCGGCCGAACAACTCGCGCAATGTCGCGCCGTTTCTTCGCTGATCAAGAGCCGCGCTTCGCCGCCACCCACGCCTTCACCCCCTTCTCCAGCAGATCGAGCGGCAGTTGGCCGTTGCCGAGGAGGTGGTCGTGGAAGGCGCGGATGTCGAATTTGGGGCCGAGCTCTTTTTCGGCGTAGCGGCGGAGCTCCTGGATCTTCATTGCGCCGATCTTGTAGCAGGGGGCGCCGCCGGGATTGCTGATGTAGCGGTC
>JAXDJK010000196.1:0-3647 GCA_034665665.1 Acidobacteriota bacterium | reverse complement strand
CGTCGTGCTGAATCGCGCCCACTCCTCGGAAGAAAGACGATTTTCTTCGGCCATCCTGACCAATGCCGCACGGGAATGCAAGGCTGTTGCCGAAACGGGCGCCAGAAGGAGTCGCGGGGCCCGCGGGGCGCTTGACAGCATGCCGGGCCGCTGAGAGGATGCGGACCGCTATGGCAGAAAAAGGTTTTTCTAAGCCGAGACCGCCCGCGGGTCACTAGCGTGGAGTCTCGGACACTCGGACGTCTCGGTCCCGTCAGCGCGCTCAGCTTCGGCGGCGGGGGGATCGGAGGGGTCTACGGCTCGGTTGCCCGCGACGAGGCGGTCGCCACGGTCAGGGCCGCCGTCGACGCCGGCATCACCCTGATCGACGTCGCACCGACCTATGGGCCGGGTGAGCAGACTCCGGACGCCGAGTTGGTCGTCGCCGAGGCATTTGGCGGTGCGCCGCCCGAGGGTGTACTGGTCACCAGCAAGGTCATGGTCGGCGACACGTTGCCTGTTGAGGCGATACCGCGGTTCGTCCGCGAATCGTTGCACGGGAGTCTCGAGCGGCTCCGAGTGGAGCGGATCGATCTCTTCTTCCTGCACAGCTACGTGCGTCAGTCGCATGTCCCCGTAACACTTCCGGATGTGGTCGACATCACAGTCGTGCGGGAGGTGCTGCGTCCGGAGCTCGAACAGCTGGTCGCCGAGGGGCTGATCGGCGACTGGGGCCTGACCGGCATCGCACATCCCGATGCGATCTGTGACCTGCTCGGCGACGACGTCAGGCCGGCCGCGATCCAGTGCGTGACCAACCCGCTCGACTCGGTCGGGAACATGTGGCCGTTCGGTCCCGGCGAGCGGCCCGACAACGGCCGGATTCGCGCGGCGGCGCGACAGGGCGATGTCGCGGTGATGGGTATCAGGGCCGCCGCCGCGGGCGCATTGGCAGATACCCTCGATCGCGTGGCCGATGCGGACGATCCCGCGGCTCGCGACTACAGGCGCGCCGCCGGGTTTCGCGCTCTGGCCGCCGGGAGGGGTGTGTCGGCCGCGCATCTGGCTCATCGTTATGCCCTGTCGCTGCCGGATGTGGCGACGGTGATCGTGGGCGCAAAGACGCGGAGCGAGCTCGGGGAGATCCTTGCGGCGGAGGCCGCCGGGCCCCTGGCGGTCGAGGAGATGCGCGAGATCGAGGCCTCGTGCGCCCTCGAGGAAGGAGCGCGGGCATGAGCCGGCTCGCCGGCAAGGTTGCGATCGTGACCGGTGGTGCCAGAGGCATCGGCCGCGCGATCGCTGAGGCCATGTCCAGGGAAGGCGCGAGCCTCGTGATCGGTGATCTCTCCGGCGAGGGGGCCGGCGATGCCGCCGCAGGGATCCGGTCGGCGGGCGGAGCGGCGATCGGCGTGGCGGTTGACGTTTCGGTTCGCGACGAGGTCGAAGCGCTGGTGAGCGCGGCGGAAGGCGCATTCGGCACGCCCACGGTGCTCGTCTGCAGTGCCGGGATCACCACGAACGGCGGAGTGACCACCTTTCTGGAGCTCTCCGACGACGAATGGGACAGGGTCTTCGACGTCAACCTCCGCGGCACGTTCCTGTGCAGCCAGGTCGCAGCGCGCCGGATGGTCGCTGCGGGCACCGGCGGCTCGATCATCACGCTGACGAGCATCGGAGCGTCACGCCCGATGTTCGGCGTCCCTGCCTACCACACGTCGAAAGCCGCGGTCACCGGGCTCACGCGGGCGATGGCCGTGAACCTCGCGCATCAGGGAGTCCGCGCGAACGCGCTCGCGCCGGGCTACATCCTCACCGACATGATGCGAAGCGTGCTTGGTGACGCCGAACGGTACGAGGCCCTGGTCAGCCGGGTTCCGAACTCGCGGCTCGGCGAGCCGGACGACCTGGTCGGCGCAGCGGTGTTTCTCGCAAGTGACGAGTCCGCGTACATCACCGGACATGTTCTCAATGTCGACGGAGGGGCCTACGTACTGGGCTGGACGCCCGCGCAGAGCCCCGTTCACCCGCATGACGAGGAGAGTGAGTGAGCGATGCGCGACGGCATCTCTGACACAGCGCAACCACCGGACTCCGGAAATGGCGGCGGGACGCGGATTCAATCGGTGGCACGGGCATGCCAGCTCCTGCTGTGGCTGGCGGACAGGCGGCATGGAGCGACCGCGAAGGAGATAGCGTTCGCCCACCGGCTCACGCTGCCGACCGCCTACCACCTCCTGAACACACTGGTCGATCAGGGATTGCTCGCGAAGGACAGCCAGCGGCGGTTCGTGCTGGGGCGAAGCTCGGAGATCGTGGCGCAGGCCTACATGCGCGCGTCAGCGGTTCCGGAGAATCTGCTGCTGGCTCTCCGCGAGCTTGCGGCGCAGACTCAGGAGGTGGTGTGTCTCGCCGACTGGTGCGGTCAGGACATCCGTGTTCTCGCGTCCGTCGACGGAAACAACGTCGTGCGCATCGCCGAGATGATGAACGCGCCGTACGACGATGCCCACGCGCGGGCCAACGGCAAGCTGCTGCTCGCGTACGCATGGCCGGAGGTTCGCGACGCCTATCTGCGCGACCATCCGCGCCGGCGGCGGACGGAGGCGACGATCTGCAGTCGCGCCGAATTCACGCAGGAGCTCGAGCGGATCCGGGATCGCGGATTCGCCTATGACGAGCAGGAGTTCGCTCAGGGCCTGTCCTGCGTCGCGGCACCGTTGCTCGACAACGGAACCATCGTTGCCAGCATCGCGGTTTCCTCACCGACCGAGCGGTTCGCGAGGAGCCGCGGCGACCTGACGGCCGCGGTCGTGGGCGTGATCGACGGCGTCCGTTCGGGGCGGTTCGGTTGAGCGACCACGTCGGCCTGACGTGGCGGATCCGCGAGGGGATGGCCGGCGAGTACGATCGCAACCATGCCACGGTGTGGCGGGAGCTCGAGGAGCGAATGCGGGAGCTGGGGGTGACGCGGTTCAGCATCTTCCGGCTGGGCGATGTCGTGTTCGCGCACCTGGTGGTCGACGACTACCTCGAGTTCACGCAGAGGTATCAAGTGGATCCAGTGGCGCTCGAGTGGGAGAAGCAGTGGGACGACGTGCTCATCGTCGACAACCCGGATCCGGAGACCGGTTGGCCCGAGCGTCTCACGCACGTCTGGTCGATGTGACGTGAACGAGGACCGCTCCGCGCCGCTCGCAGATCTTCGCGTTGTCGCGATCGAGCAGTACGGAGCGGGGCCGTGGGCGACCATGCAGCTCGCCGATCTCGGCGCCGACGTGATCAAGATCGAGGACCCGGCGAGCGGGGGCGACGTCGGCCGGTACGTGCCGCCGTTTCAAGAGGGCACGGATTCGCTGTTCTTCGAGTCGTTCAACCGCGGCAAGCGCAGCGTGCTGCTCGATCTGCGAACCGATGCCGGGCGGCGGGCATTTCACGGCCTCGTGACGAAGTCGGACGTGGTCTTCTCGAACCTCCGGGGCGATGCGCCTGCGCGGCTCGGATTGCGGTACGCCGACCTGCGGCACCTCAACGAGCGGATCGTCTGCTGCTCGCTCTCGGCGTTCGGAAACGACGGGCCGCGTGTTGCCGAAGGTGGCTACGACTTCACGATCCAGGGGCTTGCGGGCTGGCAGAGCCTGACCGGCGAGCCGGGGCATCCGCCGATGCGA
>JAXDJK010000195.1:0-3532 GCA_034665665.1 Acidobacteriota bacterium | reverse complement strand
ACAACAAATCGGCGCCTGACTCCATCGCGTGGGCTGCTATCCAGATGTCATTCGTGGGCAGGGGCTTGCCCTTCCGCCGGAGAGCCGCAGCGATCCGGCCGAACCGGTCCGCCGTCACCACCGTCACAGGCAACAAGGCCACGTAATCGCTGGACAGAAAGTCGTCCAGCTCTGCTTTGTTCGTTTCGAAACGCGAGCCATTTCGGAAACCGAATAGCAGCTCACCGGCGACGATTGTCGAAATCAGAACCTGCTCCGCCCGCCGCACCGTGCCGGCCACGCCTTTGTGTCCTCGGAACAGTGCGGTGTAAGCGTTCGTATCGAGCAGCACCCTCACTTCCAGAGCGCCTCGTCGACCGTCTCGCATGCGGCGATACTCTGGAGAAGACGTTTCTCATCCCGAACCGACCATCGACCGATGAAACGGTCGAGACCGTCGCCGATCTCGGTCGCCGGTGCGCCCGAATCGCCAATCGCCGCACCGCGGCGCATCAGGAGCAGGGCGGCCTGATTCAGGGACATGCGCTCGCGCCGGGCGAGTTCCCTGATCCTGCGCGCCAACTCCTTGTCGAAACCTCGCAACGAGAGTTGGTTCATGTTCGCAAGCTCGACGGATCGTAAAGGATCCGGTCTGGTCAATGCTACGCGTGAGCAAAACTACTGGTCAAACGAACTTCCGCGGTGTCAGTGCGTGTGCGCATGCCCGTCATGATCATGGTCATGATCATGGTCATGATCATGATCGTGCGTATGCCCGGCCATGCCGGACTCCACCTGGTCCACCACGCTCTTCGCCAGCTCGCGGAAGGCCTTGGCGGCGGGGGCGTCGGGATCGGCGATGACGATCGGCTGGCCGGTGTCGCCGCCGACCACCACCCGCGGGTCGAGGGGCACCTCGCCGAGGAAGGGCACGCCGAGCATGGTGGCGGTCTTCTGGCCGCCGCCGTGGCCGAAGATCTCTTCGCGCTCGCCGCAGTGGCGGCAGATGAAGTAGCTCATGTTCTCGATGATCCCGAGAACCGGCACGTTCACCTTGCGGAACATGGCCAGGCCTTTACGTGCGTCGATGAGGGCCACGTCCTGCGGAGTCGTGACCACCACGGCGCCGGTGAGGCCGGCCTTCTGCGTCAGCGTCAGCTGCGCGTCACCGGTACCGGGCGGGAGGTCGATGACGAGGAAGTCGAGCGTGCCCCACTTCACGTCCGTGAGGAACTGGTCGATCGCTTTCATCACCATCGGGCCGCGCCAGATCACCGGCTCGTCGGGGCTGGTGATCAAACCGAGGGACATGGCCTTGATGCCGTGGCGCTCCATCGGGATGATCTTCTCATCCACCTCGTCGATCTGCGGACGGCCCGTCAGGCCGAGCATCATCTGCTGCGACGGGCCGTAGATGTCGGCGTCGAGCAGGCCCACCGTATAGCCGAGGGCGCGGAGAGAGAGGGCCAGGTTCGTCGAGACCGTCGACTTACCCACGCCGCCTTTGCCCGAGGCCACGGCGATGCGGTACTTCACCCCGTCGAGCGCCTTCGGTGAAGGCGCGGCACCGGCGGGCGAGGCGTTGCCCTGGCGGCTGCTGATCTCGAGTTGAACGCGGACGTCCGTGACCCCTTCGATGGCGCGCACGGCTGCTTCGGAATCGCGGGCCAGCTGGGCGCCGACGTTGGGGTTCTCGGTCTGGAACTGCAGCGTGAACGAGACGGCGCCGCCGTCGACCTTCACGCCGTGGACGAATCCGAATGAAACGATGTCGCGCGATAGGCCGGGAAATTTGACCTTCTTCAGCGCGTCAAGGACCTGCTCCTGCGTTGGCATCCACCTTCTCCTGTTTGAACCGCTCGTACGCCTCCGCGATCAGCGGCACGGCCTCCTTGGAGGAGCCCACCACCTTCACGACGTCGAGATCGGGAGAACTGACCAGGCCGCGCTCGATCATCGTTCCGCGGATCCAGTCGATCAGTCCGGGCCACATTGTACCGACCAGGATGAGCGGATGCTCTTTCATGTGCTTGACCTGCAGAAGCTGCCAGACCATGAACAGCTCCAGCGCCGTGCCGATCCCGCCAGGCATGACGATGAAGGCCGAGGAGAGCCGGACGAAGTGATGCAGCCGTGAGAAGAAGGTACGGTGCCGGAAGACCTTGTCGACGAACGGGTTGGCCTGTTCCTCGGTCGGTAGATGGATGGCCAGGCCGAACGAGCGGGCGTGGCTTTCGATCTGCCCTTCCACCGCGCCGGCGTTGGCCGCTTCCATCAGCCCCGGACCGCCGCCGGTGACGATGTCGATGCCCATCTGCGCCAGCTCTTTACTGAGCACGCGCACTTCTTCGTAGATCGGGTCGCCTTTCCGGATGCGCGAGCTGCCGAAGATGGAGACGCGGAAGTGCTCGACCCGCTCCGGCTGGATCTGGTCGAGATCATTGATGGTGTCCCAGAGCTGGTAGATGGCCTTGTCGAGGATGTGCGTCGGGTCGGCGGTGGGACGTTTCTTCCCCGCCTGCGCCTTGCGCAGCTCTTCCAACTCGGGGGTGGTGGTGCGGTTACGGTTCGGCATACGCGGACTGAGCCGAGCGAGAGGAATGCCAGCTACTTACTGGTGATCCACACGTCCTTGGAAAATTCACGGAGCTTCGGCTCGGCCGCGCGGGCGTCCGCGTCGGAGACGAACTTCACCCGCACCCGGTAGGTCGGCCCCTTTTCTGTCGACCCGCGCTCGACGTACGCGGAGGTGAAGCCGCGGTCGATCAAACGCGCCGCCAGCGTCTCGGCCGTCTTCTGGTCTCCGGTGGAGAGGAGCTGGGCGTAGGTGGTGACGTTCGCCTTACCCGGCGATGCGGCAGCCGGTTTCACGACAGGCGGCGTCACGGCGGCCGGCTGTTCGTGCACGACCGGGTCGCTTTCCGCCGGTGCCGCAGGAGACGTTTCCGTCTGTTCGATCACCGTCGCGGGCGTCGCAGCCGTGGCGGCCGGAACCTCGGCAGTCGTGGCCGTCGCTTCCGGCACAGCGTCCGCGGTATCGGTGGTCCGGAAGTCATCGTCCTGGACCCCGAGCTCGACGATGCGTCCGTCCGCTTTGCCCTTGCCCGGCACCATGGCCCCCTCGGTGACGATGGGAGTTTCCTTGCGAACGATGAGACGCTCGTCCGCCTGGCCCTTCCCGATCATGAGACCGAACGCGAACGAGGCCGCGAGGGAAAGGAGCAGCAGGACGAAGGCGACGAAGGCCTGACCCGCCGTCAGTGAGATCTCGTAATGGGACTGATCGTCAATGTGCGCGTGCTGTTCTTCCAACCTTCCACCCTCCCGGAACATCACTTCGTCGGCGGTGCCGCAGCGTTCCAGTTTGTGTGATAAACGGCCCCGTTGTCAAAATAAATTGCTGACGCGCCACCGTCCGCCTTCGGATAGATCCAGACGGCGAAGACGCGCTTGTTCTGCACGACCTGCTTGATCCAGTCCTCGCGCGGCAGGCCGATGAGGCCGCGCACCTCGTCCTCCTGCATGCCGCCCTTCACGTTCGCGAAGGCTGCGA
>JAXDJK010000194.1:0-5944 GCA_034665665.1 Acidobacteriota bacterium | reverse complement strand
TCATCGGATCCGGTTCCAGCGACAGCTCCAGCTTGCCGCCATCGTCCACGTTCACGAACACCGTATCGCCCGGCTTGAACTTTCCCTCCAGCAGGCGGATGGCCAGGGGATCGATGATCAGCTTCTGCAGGGCGCGTTTGAGGGGGCGGGCGCCGAAGGCGGGGTCGTAGCCTTCGCGGGCGATCAGCTCCTTGGCCGGGTCGCTGATCTCCAGGGCCAGGCCGCGCTCGCGGATCATCTCCGTCAGGCGGCGAAGCTGGATCCCGATGATCTGCTTGATCTGCCCGAGGTCCAGGGCGTGGAAGATGATCACATCGTCGATCCGGTTCAGGAACTCCGGCCGGAAGTGACGATGCAGCTCGCTCTCGACCTTCGTGCGCATCTCCTCCTCCTCGGACGGCGAGCGCACACCCTGCTGGTACTCGTGGATGTACTGCGAGCCGACGTTCGAGGTCATGATGATCACGGTGTTCTTGAAGTCCACCACCCGCCCCTTCGAGTCCGTCAGGCGCCCGTCATCGAGGATCTGCAACATGATGTTGAAGACCTCCGGGTGGGCCTTTTCGATCTCGTCGAAGAGCAGCACGGCATACGGACGGCGGCGGATCGCTTCCGTGAGCTGCCCTCCCTCTTCGTAGCCGACATAGCCCGGAGGCGCACCGATCAGCCGCGCCACCGCATGGCGCTCCATGTACTCTGACATGTCGATCCGCACCATGGCGTGCTCGTCGTCGAAGAGGAACTCCGCCAGCGCACGCGCCAGCTCGGTCTTGCCAACGCCGGTCGGCCCCATGAAGATGAACGAGCCCACCGGCCGGTTCGGATCCTTGAGGCCCGCACGCGAGCGCCGGACGGCATTGGCCACCGCGTGCACCGCCTCCTCCTGTCCAACGACCCGGCGGCGGAGGTTGTCCTCCATCCGCACGAGCTTGTCGATTTCCGACTGCAGCATCCTCGTCACCGGGATGCCGGTCCACTTCGACACGATCTCGGCGATGTCCTCGTCGGTCACTTCCTCGCGCAGGAGCGCGCCGCCCTTCTGCATCTCCACGAGCTTCGCGTTCAGCTGCTCGACCTCATGCTGGAGCTGCGGGAGCTGGCCGTAGCGCAGCTCGGCCACGCGGTTCAGCTCACCCTCACGCTCGAAGCGGGTGGCCTCCTCACGCAGCTCGTCGATACGCTTCTTCTGCTCGTTGATCTGGTTGATGACGCCCTTCTCGCTCTCCCACTGCGCCTTCAGGCCGGAGATCTTTTCCTGCAGCTCGGCAATCTGCGAGCGCACGCCGCGCAGGCGCTCCTGCGTGGCCGGATTCTCTTCCTTCTGCAGGGCCTGCTCCTCGATCTGCAGCTGCGTCAGCCGGCGCGTCAGCTCGTCGATCTCCTGCGGCATCGAGGTCAGCTCGATGCGCAGCCGCGAGGCCGCTTCGTCGATCAGATCGATGGCCTTGTCGGGCAGGAACCGGTCGGTGATGTAGCGGTGCGAGAGCGTGGCCGCGGCCACGATGGCCGAGTCCTGGATCGTGACCTTGTGATGGACCTCGTAGCGCTCCTTGAGGCCGCGCAGGATGGCGATCGTGTCCTCGACCGTCGGCTCGCCGACGTACACCGGCTGGAACCGGCGCTCCAGCGCCGCATCCTTTTCGATGTGCTTCTGGTACTCGCTGAGGGTGGTGGCACCGACGGCGCGCAGCTCGCCGCGCGCCAGGGCCGGCTTGAGCAGGTTCGAGGCGTCCATGGCCCCTTCGGCCGCGCCGGCACCGACGAGCGTGTGCAGCTCGTCGATGAACAGGATGACGTTGCCTTCGCTCTCCTCGACGTCCTTGATGACCGCTTTCAGCCGGTCTTCGAATTCGCCGCGGTACTTGGCGCCCGCGATGAGCGCACCGAGATCCAGCGAGACCACACGCTTGCCCTTCAAGCCCTCGGGCACATCGCCAGCGACTACACGCCGGGCCAGCCCTTCCACGATGGCGGTCTTGCCGACGCCCGGCTCGCCGATCAGCACGGGGTTGTTCTTGGTCCGGCGTGAGAGCACCTGGATCACGCGGCGGATCTCCTCGTCGCGGCCGATGACCGGATCGAGCTTGCCGCGCCGGGCCAGCGCGGTCAGGTCGCGGGCGTAGCGCTCCAGCGCCTGGTACTTCGCCTCCGGATTCTGGTCGGTCACGCGCTGCGTGCCGCGGACGGACTGCAGCGCCTTGAGCACGGCGTCGCCCACCACGCCGTGGCGGCGGAGGACCTGGGAGGCGGTCGTTTCCTTCGTTTCCGCGATCGCGAGCAGCAGGTGCTCGGTCGAGACGTATTCGTCGTTGAAGTTCTCCGCGGACTGGAAGGCCGCGTCGAAGACTTTGCGCAGCGACGACGCAATCATCGGCTCGGCCGAGGCTCCGCCGACCTTTGAGAATTTCGCCGCCGCGGTCGCCACCTCCGCTTCGATCGTGCCGGGCGCGACGCCCAGCTTGTTGAGGATGGGGGCGACGATGCCCCCCGACTGGCGGACCAGGGCCAGCAGCAGGTGCTCGGCCGTGACCTCCGGGTTTCCGGCGCCGCGAGCCAGATTCTGCGCTTCCTGAATGGCTTCCTGGGCCTTGACTGTCAGTTTGTTGAAGTTCATTCGCTCACCTCACATCTGAGTCGATTCGACTCACTTCTGTTAACGAATGGCCATTCCAAGGCATTCCGTTCAGACAGGGCGTGCACGGACGGTTCCGGGCGCTGATTTCGTGACGGCACGGCTGCAAACTCTCGCAGCCTCGGCTGCAAATGACTCCAGAAAGGGTCAATTTTGGCGTTGTTATTGTAATCAGCCAAAACGTACGGCACACACGCTTCGGACCGTACATCCACAACGAACCCCCGCTCGGAGGACTCCATGAACCACTCCTTAGCGACAGCTCCGGCCAGACCGCGCCCGACCCGTCGCAACCCCTTGCTCGCCGCCCTCGCCCTCGCCACCCTGGTCCCCCTCTCCGCCTTCGCTCAACGTCCCGAGCTCATCCCCAATCACGTGAAGTACGCCGACACCGGCATCCCCAACGCCACCGGCCGTTCCGGCAGCGCGGTCATCCAGGCCCGTGCCCTTCTCGGCCAGGACGGCACCACCGCCGTCGAGATCACCACCGGCGCCTTCGAGGACCGCAACGAAGTCCCCGGAAACATCGACAAGGTCCAGCTCCGCATCACGGACGGTGATCCCACCAACTCCACGATCATCACCAACCACCTGCAGGACGGCGGCAGGACCATCATCGCGGTGCCGGGGCTCCGCCGTCATCAGCCGATGGAGATTCAGGCCTCCGTCAGCGGGATCGATGGGCAGCGCACCGACATCGTCACGGCCAGTGAGGTCGTCAAGCTCCGGCCCGACCTCACCGTCGACCGCATCGACATGCCGGCCAAGGCGCCGGTAAATATGCCGGTCAATATCGACGCCGTCATCAGCGAGGTCAACCATGACGTCGGCATCCGTGCAGACTGTTTCCTCCAGATCGACGGCACGATCGTCGACTACGCGGAGAATATCTGGGTCGACGCCGGCGACTCCGTGACCTGCAGCTTCAGCACGGTCTTCACCTCCATCGGCACGAAGCAGATCGAGGTCTCTGTTCAGTCCCGCCAGATCAACGAAGACGACTACGACAACAACCGGGCCACGGCGTCCATCGAGATCGAGCCGGTCATCGGCTTCACGGCCACCGCCTCGCAGGACACCGACGATTACGAGGCCTCCTCCTCCTTCGAGAGCTCCTGGAACCACGGCACCGACTACACCCACAACACCGTCACGCGCACGAACCTCAAGTTCGACGCCTATCTCCCGTATGAGATGACCGGCGAGGGCATGCAGGCCAGCTACTCCGAGAGCTACGACGGCCAGGCGCCAGCCATCCAGTACTCCGCCGGAAACCTGCAGTTCTTCGGGCCCGGAACGTGGCCGCGCATGAACTGTTACGTCGCCGACCAGCGCTACTTCATCGCCGCAGTCTGCATCGGCGACGGCGTCACCCAGCTCACCATGACCCGCGGCGCCACCAAGGCGGTCTACCTCTCCGAGCATTGGGAGCAGTTCTACGGCGGCGACGGCGAGCCGCACGAGCTGCACTACATCATCCGCATGCCGCAAACGTCCGGCCGGACCATCCCGTTCGGCGAGACGATCACCTTCCACGTCACGGCCGACGACGGCATCCATTACTACGACGTCTCGCCCGTCGTGCAGCTCGAAGATTACGAGGACCCGGCCATCACCACCTCCGGCTGCCGCGACACGCCGTGGGGCTCGCACGAGTGCTCCGAGAGCCGCCGCGTCGTGAGCGGCAAACGCGGCAAAACCACAGGCAACTGACCCAACTGACAACCACCAACGAACTCCACCGGGAGAGAACCATGATTCGCAAATTCACATTGGCCGGCGCGATCCTTCTCGCCGCCACCGCCCTCGCCGAATCCCATCCCAATTCCGTGAAGTACCGTGACACCGGCCTGCCGAACGCCTCCGGGCGTTCCGGCAGCGCCTCCATCGAAGCGCGCGCCCTGGCCAACCGCGACGGCAGCGCCGACCTCGAGGTCACCACCGGCTCGTTCGACGACAGCGCACCCGCGCCCGGCACGATCGCCAAGGTGCAGGTCAAACTTTCCGATGTGGCCGACGCGCCGGCGCAAAATTTCAATGGTCTGAACGGCGGCGGCACCTTCGCCACCACCCTCGAGCCGCTGGGCCGCCACGACCGCGTGCAGGTCCAGGCCTCCGTTCGCGACATCGATGGCACCCGCACCGACATCGTGACCGTGAACGAGACCGTCAAGCTCCGGCCCGACCTCCGCGTAGCTGCCGTGTCCGTCCGCCCGCACGCTCCGATCGGTCTGCCGACGAACATCTACGCCACGATCGCCGAAGCGAACGGTGATACCGGCGCACGGGCCGACGCCCGTCTCCTCGTGGGTGGCGTCGAAGTGGATCGTGCCGAGGACATCTGGGTCGATGCCGGCGACAGCGTGCAGGTGCACTTCGTCCACGTCTTCGAGACCGCCGGCACGGCCAGCGTCCAGGTGATCGTCGACAGCGTTCGGCCCGGTGACTGGGACGATACGAACAACAGCGCCTCCGCCTCCATGCACATCTTCGCCGAGGCCGCGGAAGTGATGTGGTCGGATGTCAGCGCGCGCGACGAAGACACCACCGAGTACCACTACAGCAAGACCCCGGTCTCCGAACTGACCCGCGAAGGCGGCGGCTTCAGCCAGAGCATCCGCTTCGACAGCCTGCTCGACCGCAGGATCGACTACGACACCATGAACGTCAGCGCGCGCGTCGAGACGGACGGCCAGGTGATCCACGAAGAGCCGCGGGGCGGGTTCGGTCCCGGCTTCAACCGCGTCAACCGCTTCCGCTGCAGCCAGGACCTCGAAGGGCCGGTCACCGGCACCATCTGCTGGGACCTGCCCGGCCGCTTCGCCCGAAGCCCCTTCACCTCGGTGGAGCTGGAGTGCGGTGCCGCCAACGTCTCCTACCACAGCCGCGGCTACCACACCGAGCTCGCCCCGGAGCGGCCAGGCGATCCGTACTACATCTTCGATTACGTCACGAACACTCCCGGCGCCTACACGCGCCTCGGCTCGACGGTCTCGTTCGACATCATGATCAGCGACGCCCTCACCCTCTGGCACGCCACCCCGTCCATCCCGTCAATCGAGCCCAGCGAAGAGCACGTCAACTCGCCCTACCAGTGCTTCTTCAGCTCCTTCTACGGCGGCCTGACCTGCCAGGAGACGCGCCGCGACACGTACATTCGCAGCGGCTCGGCGTTTGTGCCGTAGGTAGCTCGCAGCTGTCAGCTCTCAGCTCTCAGGGGGAACGCCGCACACCCCCTGAGAGCTGCCGGCTGCGAGCTGAGAGCTGATAGGGTGCGCCGCGCATGCTGCGACGCCTTCCGCTGGCCGCCGA
>JAXDJK010000193.1:0-6395 GCA_034665665.1 Acidobacteriota bacterium | reverse complement strand
CGAGGAACTCCGAGGAACCGCCTTACAATCCGCCTAGCATGCCCGACCCGCAAATCACCCCTGCTCTCGTCGCTTCGCACGGCATCACGCCGGACGAGTATCAGCGGGTCGAACAGATCCTCGGGCGGGCGCCGAATTACACGGAGCTGGGCATCTTTTCGGTGATGTGGTCGGAGCACTGCTCGTACAAATCGAGCCGGGTGCACCTGCGCAAGTTCCCCACCACCGGCAAGCTGGTGGTGCAGGGACCGGGCGAGAACGCGGGCGTGATCGACATCGGCGACGGCTGGGTGGCGGCGTTCAAGATGGAGTCGCACAACCATCCGTCGTACATCGAGCCGTATCAGGGCGCGGCCACGGGCGTGGGCGGCATCCTGCGCGACATCTTCACCATGGGCGCGCGGCCGATCGCCTGCCTCGATTCGCTGCGCTTCGGCGCGCTCGACGCGCCGCGCATGAAGTACCTCGTGGATGGCGTCGTCCGCGGGATCAGCGGCTACGGCAACTGCATCGGCATCCCCACCGTCGGCGGCGAGACTTCGTTCCACGCGTCGTACAACGGGAACATCCTGGTGAACGTCTTCGCCCTCGGCGTGGCGAGGCGCGACAAGATTTTCAACGGCACCGCCGAGGGCGTCGGCAATCCGGTCATCTACGTCGGCTCGAAGACGGGGCGCGATGGGATTCACGGCGCGACGATGGCTTCGGCGGAGTTCGACGAAGCGTCCGAAGAGAAGCGCCCGACGGTGCAGGTCGGCGATCCGTTCACGGAGAAGCTGCTTCTCGAAGCGTGCCTGGAGATCATGGATTCGGATGCGGTAGTGGGCATCCAGGACATGGGCGCGGCCGGGCTGACGTCCTCCTCCTTCGAAATGGCGGGCCGGGCCGGTACCGGCATTCGCATGCATCTCGATCGCGTCCCAGTACGCGAGAGCGGCATGACGCCGTACGAGATCATGCTCAGCGAGTCCCAGGAGCGGATGCTGATCGTGGCGAAGCAGGGCCGCGAGTCCGAGGTCATCCGCGTGTTCGAGAAGTGGGACCTCAACGCCGCCGTGGTCGGCGAGGTGACGGACGACGGCTTCGTCAACCTGCAGTGGCACGGAGAGGAAGTCGCGAAGATCCCGGTGGAGCCGATCTCCACCGAGGCGCCCGTGTACGAGCGGCCGATGGCACGGCCGGCGTACGCGGATCAGGTGCAGCCGGTGCTGGAGCGGGAGCGCATCGAAGACGGCGACGTCACGGAGACGCTGGCGCGGCTGATCGCCTCGCCGAACCTTTGCTCGAAGCACTGGATCTTCGAGCAGTACGACACGACCGTGCGCACGAACACCGTGGCCGGCCCGGAGAAGCGCGACGCGGCGATCATCCGCATCAAGGACACCGGCCGCGCGGTGGCGATCACCTCGGATGTGAACCCCGTGTACTGCTACCTCGATCCGTATGAAGGCGGCAAGCAGGCCGTGGCTGAAGCGGCGCGGAACGTGGCGGTGTCGGGTGCGCGTCCGGCCGCCATCACCGACTGCCTGAACTTCGGCTCGCCGGAGCGGCCGGAGATCATGTGGCAGTTCGCCGAGGCCATTCGCGGCATCAGCGAAGCATGCCTCGCGCTCGACACGCCGGTGGTGTCTGGCAACGTCTCGTTCTACAACGAGAAGGAAGGACGCGCCGTGTACCCGACACCGAGCATTGGCATGGTCGGGCTGCTGGACAGCGATCGCGCCGGCTGCGGATTGGCCTTCCCGGACGCCGGCCTGGATGTGCTGCTCCTCGGTACGACGGGCAATGAGCTGGGCGGATCGGAGTGGCAGCAGATGTTCGCGGCCGAGGCGCTGGCGGCGCCGCCGCGCGTCGACCTTGAACACGAGAAGCGGCTGATCGACTTGCTACTGTCGCTGCATGGCGAACAGCTGCTGCATGCGGCGCACGACCTGTCGAACGGCGGGCTGGCGGTGGCGCTGGCGGAGTCGGCGATGGGTGGCGTCGGTTGCCATGTCGACCTCGGCGGACACGCGGACGAGCTCGACCCGATCGCGCTGCTGTTCAGCGAATCGCAGGGACGGGTGCTCGTTGCCGTACACGCCGATGATCGGGAACGGGTGCTGGCGCGTGCGGGCGAGCACGGCATTGCCGCGCAGCGTATCGGCCACACGGCATACGGGATGTTCCTCATCGAGCGCCACGGCGTGCCGCTGGTGCGCATCGCCTCGCAGGAGTTGTCGCGCATCTGGCGCTCGGCCTTCGCACTGCTCCTCGGCGGCGACACGGTCGAGGACGTCCTGCGCGGAGTCGGCGAGGAAGCTCTCGACGTGATGGCGCACTGACGGCATGATGGTGGGCATGCGCCGCGCGCTCCTCACCCTCGCCACCACTCTCGCCCTCACCGCCTGCGGTACATCGTCCGATCCGCAGCAGACACCCGGCCCGGCGCTCGGCATCGCCATCCGCCAGATCAATGGCTCGGCGAACGTCTACCGGTACGCCACCCGCGTGGCGCTGCAGTACATCGTCACGGTCACGAATCCGACCGACCAGGAGTACCGCATTGAGAGCGTCGAAGTGCGCACGCCCGTGGCCGGCGCGTACGGCATCCGCGAGGGCAATTCGATGAGGATCGATCGCACGTTGCCTCCGAAGACGGGCACGCACGTCCCGGTCAATACCTGGGGTTACGCGGAAGGCGGACGCCTGCAGGCCGAGGAGCCGGTGACCATTACGGTGGCCGTCTTTGGCCGCGGCCCGGACAACAAGACCTTCGTGAAACGGACGCAGCGGGTGATCACGAACTTCAACGAGCCCGGGGACGATGAATAGGACCGCAAACGTTCCATTTCGGACCGCTTCCCTGCCTCGGCGGTGCTAGGATGTTTCCATGCCCAATCCACCCGATGAGCCCCGCGTGAGCCGGATTACGTTCAACGAAACGCTCCAGGTGGAGATCTGCTTTGTGGACGGCCGCGAAGTGGTCTGGACCGGCCAGCCCGCCGCGGATCTCCGTGCCGTCGTGCAGTCGTTCGTGCGCCGCGGATTCGATCAGCGCAAGCGCGGCATGTCGGGACCGAACTCCGTCTCCAACTAGCGCGCCGGGAGCACCACTCCGCGGCACTCACCAAATCCGATGCGTGGATGGTCCTCGTGCTCGCAGAACGCGCGCAGGATCACCTCGTCGCCATCTTCCAGAAAGCGCCGGGTCTCGCCCGTCGGCAGCGTCACCGGCTCGGTGCCGCGCCAGGCCAGTTCCAGCAGGCAACCGCGCTGATTCTTCTCCGGCCCTGAGACCGTCCCGCTGGCCAGGAGATCGCCCGGCGTGAGATTGCAGCCGTTCGAGGTGTGGTGGGCCACCATCTGTCCCACGGTCCAGTACATGTCGCGGAAGTTGCCGCGGCTGAGGCGGACCGGCTCGGTCATCTTTGCGGTGCGCAGCCAGACTTCCACCTGAATGTCGAAGGCTATGTCGTCGAGGAGATGCGGCAGCGGCTCCGGATCGCCTTCCGGCCGCGGTGCGGCTTGCATGCGGAACGGCTCGAGCGCGTCGAGGGTCACGATCCAGGGGGACATGGTCGTGGCAAAGTTCTTCGCCAGGAACGGCCCGAGCGGCTGGTACTCCCACGTCTGGATGTCGCGGGCCGACCAGTCGTTGACCAGGCAGAAGCCGAAGACATGCTCGAGCGCTTCGCTCGCGGGGACGGGCTCGCCGAGGGGATTGGCCGTGCCAATCACGAATCCGACCTCCATCTCGTAATCGAGGCGCCTGGACGGACCGAACACCGGCGGCTGCTCCGCGTCGTCGCGGGTCTGACCCTTCGGCCGGACCACCGGCGTTCCGCTGACCACGATGGATGACGCGCGGCCGTGATAGCCGATCGGCATCCACTTGTAATTCGGCAGCAGCGGATTGTCGGGACGGAACATGGAGCCGACGTTCGTGGCGTGGTGCACGGAGGCGTAGAAGTCGGTGTAGTCGCCAATGGAGATCGGCAGCAACATCGCGGCGCCGTCCATCGGCAGGAGGAACGGATCGGCGAGGCCGCGGCGCAGCAGTTCCTGCACGCGCTCGCGCACCGCGCGTCCGGCGGCGCGGCCCTTGGCCATCAAGGCGTTCAACACCGGCTCGAGCAGCGCAGGCTCGTCGAGCAGCCCCGCCACGGTGGCGGCGTGCAGGTCGACGATCTGGTTCTCATAGGCGGTGCAGATGTGCGGAGCGCCGTCGCGGCGGAACACGCCGAACGGCAGGTTGGTGATCGGAAAATCGGTCGTCATCGTCACAGCCATCCCAGCGCCTGAAGGTCGGCGATCGGCTCCTCGAACGAGCAGGAGCCGAACGAAATCGCGAAGTCGCGGCGCAGCGCGCGCAGCGCGTCATTGCTCACCCGGTGGTCACGCCAGCGCACGCCTTCGTCGTCGAACGTGAAGGCCGCGGCATCTTCCTCTTTGATGACCGCCTCCGCGTGGTCGAGCAGCGCGGCGGCCAGGAAGACATTCACAAAGCCGTGCATGAGACCCATGGCCGCATTCGGCTCGTAGGTCAGCGGCTTCACGCAGCGCAGCGGGTGGTGCAGCCCGGCCGTAGCCTTGAACGCCACGCCCGCGGCCTTGCAGGCACGGAGGAAGGCGGCGATGGTCTCGGCCGTGGGGAACGCATCGGCGGTGATCCCGCCGGTGCGGATCTTGGCGCGAAGGCCGTGGTCGCGGAGGGCCGGCAGGAGCGTGAGGTCCGTCAGCTCCACAAAGACCGTCCGCCCGTTGGCCTGGCCGGCGATCTCCTCGACTTCGGCGAGCGTGGCGGCCTTCACCTCCAGCACCGGCTCGCGTTCCGGCAGGTTTGCCGCGGAGGCGAGGACGCTCAGCGGGAACGTGCGCGGCATCTCCCGCAACCGCTCGGCCTGGACGACGAAGCGGCCCAGGGCCCAGGCGTAGTCCCCTTCGCGATAGCGGGCGTAATTGCGCACCGCGTCCTGCATCGACAGCGCGGCCGGCGGGAAGAGGCCGGCGTAGTCGATCAGGCCGTCGAGCAGGATGCGAAGCGACGTGGTCATGCGGGCCGGAAGTGTTTCTGCAGACCGTTCCAGCAGCGCCAGTAATCGGCTTGCAGGAGCGGCGTCTCGAGGGCGAAACGGGTGGGGTGGATGATGTGGCGCGTCTCGAACATGAAGGCCAGCGTGTCGCCGATGTACCGCGGCTCCAGCTTCGCGGCCGATGCGGCCTCGTACGTGGTGGCGTCCGGACCGTGGCCGGACATGCAGTTGTGCAGGCTCCCGCCGCCCGGCGCGAAGCCCTCGGCCTTGGCGTCGTACACGCCGTAGATCAGCCCCATGTACTCGTTCATGACGTTGCGGTGAAAGTACGGCGGCCGGAACGTGTGCTCCGCCACCATCCAGCGTGGCGGGAAGATGGCGAAGTCGCAGTTCGCGGTGCCCGGCGTATCCGACGGGGAGGTGAGCACTGTGAAGATCGACGGATCGGGGTGATCGAACGAGACGGTGTTGATGACGTTGAACCGCGCCAGGTCGTACTTGTACGGCGCGTAGTTGCCGTGCCACGCCACCACGTCCAGCGGCGAGTGATCGATGCGCGCCGTCCAGAGGCGCCCGCCGAATTTCGCCACGAGCTCGAAGTCGCCCTCGACGTCTTCGAAGGCCGCCACGGGCGTCAGGAAGTCGCGCGGATTGGCGAGCCCGTTCGCGCCGATCGGTCCCAGCTCCGGGAGCCGGAACGGTGCGCCGAAGTTCTCGCAGACGTAGCCGCGCGCGTCGTCGTCCGCCAGCTCCACGAGGAACTTCGTCCCGCGCGGGATCACCGCGATCTCCCCCGGCTTCGCCTCGACGATGCCCAACTCCGTGCGGATTGTGATCGCCCCACGCTCAGGCACGAGGAGTAGCTCCCCGTCGGCGTCGTAGAAGAAGCGGCCGACCATGGACCGGTTGGCGGCGTAGATGTGGATGCCGATCCCGTCGTTCCCACCGATGGTCACCAGGCCGTCGACGAAATCGGTCGGCTCCTCCGGGATCGGCAGCGGATCCCACCGGAACTGATTCGGCGGCGTGGGCAGCTCATCGAACGGCGCCCCGCGCACCAGCCGCGGCTCCCGGGGCGCGAATGGCTCGTGCAGCACGCTCGGCCGGATCCGGTACAACCACGACCGCTTCAGCACCGCCCGCGGCACCGTAAACGGCGACCCGCTGAACTGCTCCGCATACAACCCGAGTTTCACCCGCTGCGGCGAATTCTGCCCCTCCGGCAGCACCCCCACCATCGCCTCCGTCGCGAACTCGTTCCCGAAGCCCGACTGGTACATGGTGCTGCTGTTTATCACAGGTGGAGGTTGCGGGCGCGGCGCTCAGCACTGATGAAAACCATTTCTGTGGGCGACGGGCTCCGGTGTAGTGCGCGCCTCC
>JAXDJK010000192.1:0-4399 GCA_034665665.1 Acidobacteriota bacterium | reverse complement strand
CGCTTCTCAGCCCTGGGATCCGCACGCGTCCCCAACGAAACCAGCCGCGGAGCGGCGGAAGAGCGACGCGTTACCGCGTGACCGTGACCACCGTGCTCGCGCTCGTCGTCGCACCCGAGGCATCGCGCGCATCAACGCGCAGCTCGGCGCGGACGCCGCCGAAGAGCCGTTCGTCCGGCACCTCGCGGCGCGGATTGAACCGGTAGCGCAGCTCGCCGCGGGCCGGGACATCCACCCCGTAGCCCATCGAGCGGATGCGATCCGCATCCCACGACTCGCTGCCCACCTTCAGCCCGCCTAGGGCGAACAGATCGGCTGACACGCGTGTCACCGAGATCGGATGCCCACCCGTCTCCCGCACCACCACCTCGAACGGGAACTCGTACTGATTCGTCCCCGTCACGGCATGCGCCACGATCGGATTCGGGATGATCTCGATGCTCACCGCGCCGGCACCGGGTGTTGAGGATGCGCTGGGGCTCGGCCCGCTCGACGAGCAGGCCGCGATGACGAGGAGGAGCGAAAGCAAGAAAACTGAGCGCTTCATACCGCTCAGTGGTGCACAAGGGCTGCCCGCCCGGAGCTGGCGGCTGGCGGAACCGCCAACCGCCAACCGCCAACCGAGTCAGTGATTCATCGTCACCACGCCGCACGCGATCCGCGCCCCGGCATTGCCGGAGGGCTGGGTGGTGAGATCGTCCGCGTTGGCGTGGAGGATGATGGCGTGGCCGACGGCGCTGTTGGCGCCGGCTTCGACCGTGATCGAGCGGGTGTTGAACTGCGTGGTGACCTTGCCGTCGGCGTCGGCGGTGACGTTGCCGAAGTCGCCGGCGTGGTGGGGTGGGGTGGACGGGGCGCCGTGAGCCATGGCGTTAGGGTTGAAGTGACCGCCGGCGGCGTTGCCGTTGTCGCCGCAGTCGCCCTTGTCGTGGACGTGGAAGCCGTGCACACCGGGCGGCACGCCCGCGAGGTTGACGGTCACGTCCACGCTGCCGTCGGCGACTTGTGCGAGGCGGACCGTGCCGGTGGCGGTGGAGCCGCTGGTCGAGGCGAGCGTGGCCGTTGCGGACGGACCGTGGCTGCCCATCGTGCCGCAGGCGGCGATGACGAGGACTGCAAGAGATACGAGAACCAGTTTCTTCATGACGTCTCCAATCTTGGTTTCAGGATGATCGTGACCCGCGTTCCGGCGGGTGGAAGGGCTTTGCGGACGGCCGAGTAGACCACACCGTCGCGCACATAATCGCGGATGGGATGCGCGTGATTGCCGATCGCGCCGCCGGGGCAGGAGTAAAGGCAGACGATGCAGCCGGACTTGAAATCCTTCTGCCACCGCTCGTTGCCGCCGTAGCGGAAGTCCATCCGCGGCGCGGACTCGCCCTTCTCCGCGATCAGACGCGCCAGCGGAACCGGCCCGTTCGAGCCCTGCCACTCGACGAACACGTCGACGGCCGTGCCGGCCACGCGCTTGTCCGGCTCCGGGTTCTTCGGGTCTTCGCGCTCGTTCCAGGTGGCGGGAGTGAGGTTCTCGCCGCGTGTCGCGCCGAGGGAATCGAGGGCCAGACGAACATCGTGATCGCTGGCGTCGCTGGCGAAGAGCGCCCACGTCTTCGCGCGTCCCTCCTTCCAGACGATGGCGTGGTGTCCCTGCACGCCGAGGGGCCGCGCCATCGCTCCCGGTTGCACGCGAGCGGTGATGCGAACCTCGTGGCGCGCGCGATCGATGACCGGCTGCTCTCCGGCAGAGGCGGAACAACCCACGATCGTGGAAAGCACCACCGTCGTCATCAACACCCGCACCATTGCAGACCTCAGTATGCAAATTGTCATCCCGAGCGTCGAGCGAGGGACCTCGCTCGACGCTCGGGATGACAAACTGTTTACTGCGCCCAGCCCGCGATCTTGCGCCCCACCGCCCCCAACCATCCCTTAGCCACGTCCGCGTAATACAGCGAGGCCGCCTTCTGTACGCCGTCGGCGAGCGACGGGTAGGGTGAGATGCGCTGGGCCAGGTCGCTGATCTTGAGGCCCTTGCGGCGCGCTAACACGATCTCCTCCATCAGCGTGGAGGCGTTCGCGGCCATCACGTGGGCGCCGAGGATGTGGCCCTTGGTATCGCAGACGATCTTGATCAGCCCCGCGGTCGTGCGATCGACCACGGCGCGGTCCACGTCCGCCATCTCCACCTGGTACACCTGCACCGCGTCGCCGTGCTGCTGGCGGGCCTGCTCTTCGGTGAGGCCGATGTGGCCGACCTCGGGATCGGTGTAGAGCGCCCAGGGGATGTCCGTGTAATCGACGGCCGACTTGCCGGGGAAGAGAAGGTTGCGCACCAGCTTCACCGCTTCGTACGCGGCCACGTGTGTGAACTGCAGGCCGCCGTGGATGTCGCCGCAGGCCCAGATGCGCGGGACAGTTGTCTGCAGGTACTTGTCGACCACCACCCACGAGCGCTCCACCTTCACGCCCGCCGCTTCCAGCCCGAGGTTCTCCGTGTTGCCGCGTCGGCCGGATGCTACGAAGACCTCGTCCACCGTGATCTCCCGCGACTGACCGCCCTTGTTCTCGATCCGGGCGACCTTCTTCGCGCCGTCGCGGCGGACCGACTTCACCGCCCAGCCGGTGTGCAGCTCGATCCCTTCGCCCTCGATGAGCTGGCGGACCCGCGTGATGATCTCGCGGTCCTCCTTGTTGATGATCTCGTCGGCCATCTCCACGACCGTCACGCGCGAGCCGAAGCGGGCGAACATCTGCGCGAACTCGATGCCGATGTAGCCGCCGCCGAGGATCAGCAGCGAGGGGGGGAACTCATCCTGCTCCAGAAAGCTCACGTGATCGAGGAAGCCGCTCTCCTGCAAGCCTTCCACGGGCGGGATGGCCGTGCGCGCGCCGGTGGCCAGCACGATGTCCTTCCCCAGCAGCCGGCGCCCCACCACCTCGACCTCGTTGACCGACACCAGCCGCGCCGCGCCTTGAATCACGTCGATGCCGAGCTTTCGGAACTTCTCCGGATCGTCGTGCACCGCCGTCACCGCGCGCGCCTTGCGCATCGAATCCATGACCGACTTTGGCGTCACCCGCGGCGTGACCGCCTCCAGGCCCCACGCATCCGCATGCCGCATCTGATGCGCGAGCTTCGCGGACGCCACCAGCGCCTTGGTCGGCACACAGCCGGTCCAGAGGCAATCGCCGCCCAGCGCCTCGCGCTCGATGAGCGCCACCTTGCGCCCGAGCCGCGCGCAACCGGAGGCCGTGACCAGGCCGGCCGTGCCGCCGCCGATCACGATCACGTCGAAAGACTCAGGCATGGCGGCAACATCATATAATTCCGGTTACACATCGTCCCGGGAACCTGATGCCCTTCTTCTGCATTCATTGCAAATCGGAGATCGATCCGACTTATAAAGCCTGTCCCTATTGCGGGGAGCCGATCACCGATTTTCTCCGGCGGTGGCTCGAGACCCCGATCGACGGCAAGTATCAGATCCTCTCGCGCCTCGGCGTGGGCGGGATGGGGGAGGTCTACAAGGTCCTCCACGTCCACCTCAACGCCATCCGCGTGATCAAGCTGATGCGCTCCAATCTCGCGGCCGATCCCGGCGCGCACGAGCGCTTCACGCGCGAGGCGCGCATGGCCACCAAGATCAACCATCCCAGCGTGGCCGCGCTCTACGACTTCTCCACGCTCGACGACGGCTCCCGCTACATGGTCTGGGAGTACATCGAAGGAACCAATCTCCACGAGCTGATCGACGAGCGTGGTCCGCTCTCGCCCCGCTACGCCGCCCAGCTTGCCATCCAGGCGCTGTACGGACTGGAAGCCATCCATCGCGCCGGCATCGTCCACCGCGACATCAGCCCGGAGAACCTCATGATCACCCGCGACGTCACGCACGAAAGCGGCGACGACTCGGGCGAGGAGCGGGTAAAAATCATCGATCTCGGCATCGCCAAGCTGTCCGGCGACGACGAGAACAAGACCAAGACCGGCATGTTCGTCGGCAAGTGGAAGTACTGCTCGCCGGAGCACCTCGGCATGCTGCCGCCGGGCGAGCGCATCGACGGCCGCGCCGATCTCTACTCCTTCGGCATCGTCTTCTACGAGATGCTCACCGGCGTGCCGCCGTTCCAGGCCGACACGCCGCACGCCTTCCTGATGATGCACGCCTCGGAGCGCCCGCGCGCGCTGCGCGAGTCGAACCCGAGCGTCCTCGCGTCGCCCGAGCTGGAGGCGCTGATCTTCCGCGCACTCGAGAAGGACCGCACCAGGCGCTTCGCCTCCGCACGAGACTTCGCGCAAGCCATCGAGAAGATCGCCGCCACGCTCGACGACACTGCCGGCGCGCCACCGCCGCTGCCGTCCGCCGCCGAAATCACCGGCGAGGCGCCGCGCGTGGCC
>JAXDJK010000191.1:0-3762 GCA_034665665.1 Acidobacteriota bacterium | reverse complement strand
TCTGCCGCTTTGGCACAGCCACAAGCCGCGTGGATGGCACTCGCAGCGCCCATGGCTGTACAAAAGCGGCAGAAAGCTGCCGGCAGTCCAAACGCTTTGCGTAGACCCTCGGACGCTATCGGTTGACCCGAATCAGAGCGCCGACTTCTCCCGCGCCATCCGCCACTCCGCCGCTAGCCCGAGCTTCCGCACCCACCGTTCGACGTACGCCACGTCGAGGTTCGCCCCTTGCCCAGCGATCACCCCGGCTGCATCGTCGAGTTGCCGGTCCGACTGCCCTTCCCTGGCCCAGCGCAGCTTCGCGATGAGGATGTCTTCGGGGGAGGCCACGTAGAGCCGAACGCCTTCGAGCTCAACCAGCTGCCGCCGCGCGAACTCTTCGCCCTGAAACTCCGAAAGAATCGGGATGATGAAGTCGACCTTCCAGCCGGTCGTCAGATCGATCACATTGAATTGGCTGCGATGCCGCAGCGCGTCGACCGCATCCTCGAGATCGGCGTAATACGAGGAAGGGGGGAGCAGCTCGACGAGCCGGGTCAACTGCTCCCGCGTCGGCACGATCACGATGTCGACGTCACGCGTGGCGCGCGGCAGGCCATGAAGCGAGCTCGCATACGAGCCCGTCAGCATGTACGGAACCTCCGCGGCATCCAGTGCCGCGATCAGTCGGGTGAAAAGATCGCCAGCCGTCACTTGCCACCGCGAAACCCGTAAAGCCGCTCCAGCATGGCCGCATCGAGCTGAGCCTCGTCGTACTCCGGATGCTGCGCCTTCAGCCCCGCCCGCGTCAGCGACCGCGCAAACTCGCTCATCTCGATCGCGATGCGCAGCCGCTCCGCCGGCTCCATCCGTCGATGGATCTCCGCCTGCAGCGCCGCCGCCTTCCTGCTCGTGTCCCGCGCGACCATCGTGGTACCAAAAAGGTACCACGTGGGCCATATGGAAGCGTGCCCGCGGAGCGTACGGAGCGCGGACGTCCCGTCCGCAGGGCCCACAGGCGTCTCGCCTGTGCGCATTACCCGGGAGGCCCGGCCTCCGACGTCCTCGCTGTCAGCCGCGGAGCGGCGAGATCTCAGTAGCCCAACGGCGTCAGCCTTGGGTAAACAACGACATCCCCCGCAATTCAGCCGCGGAGCGGCGACATCCGCCGTGAGCCCCAAATGCCGCCGCTCCGCGGCTCGACAAATGGGGACCGGCCGGTTTCCCCAAGGCTTACGCCATTGGGCTACTGAGATCTCGCCGCTCCGCGGCTGACGCCCCCACCCTCCGGCCAAGCCAGATCGATCTCACGGCTAGCACCAGCTACCTCCTCGCCACGCACCCATGCCACTCCCTGCGCCCGCAACCACGGCATTCAGAACGGTGCCCTCGGAGCCGTACGGAGCGCGGCCGTCCCGGCCGCAGGGCCCACAGGCGTCTCGCCTGTGCGTGTACCCGTGTACGCCCGCGTAGTGCGCGCCTCCGGCGTGCCGGATCTAGCCGGCCAGCGCCACGCTTGCTGCTCCAGGTTTTCGATAGCCGCCAGTGTGCTATGCGTAGGCAGATGTAAGATCCGGGCGTGCCGAAGAAACCAAATCAACCGGATCCCGTGCTGGCGAGAGTCGAGCATCAGAGGCTCAAGCGCGAGTACCCCGCCATGTTCGAAGATCTGGCGGCCTACCTTTATGACCAGGATCCGATGGGCTTGAACTACGGCATCAATCCCGATGAGTACGAATCTGAGGTCGGAACGATCTTGCCCCGCGTCTTCGAAGCAGAAACAGCGGCCGAGATCGTGGGCGTGATTCGCGAGGAGTTCGAGCGATGGTTTGGACCGCGCCTACCGATCGAGAATGCCACATACGAAGACCTCGCCGCCGGAATCTTCACGATCATCAATCGGTACCGCTGACAACCACCACGAACATTTCGCGTACGCGCCGGAGGCGCGCACTACACCGGAGCAAAAAAATCCCGGGCGCGCCGCGACGCGCCCGGGGGCGGTGGATAGAGCGTGGATCGAGAGCGTGTTACTTCGGCGTGGTGGGAGTGGCCGGAGCCGCGACCGCTTTGCGGCCGCCTTTCCGGAACTCGTTGAAGCGGTCCATCGCCTCCAGGTGCGTCAGGAGGTTCGCGTTGCTGCTGTCGCGGACGAGCTGGCGGGTCATCTGGAAGGTCTGCAGGGCGATCAGGCCCATGCTGTGCCGGCGGAGCATGATGGTCGATTCGACCTCGTGGAGCAGGGCGCGGATCTCGTCGGCGATGGACGTCCATTCGCTGATGAAATCCTCATCCCCGCGCAGCTCTTCCGGCGTACGGCCGATTGCCACGCGGAGCTTTTCCGAAGCGGCGATGGCGATGAATGCGGCGCGGATGAAGTCCATCTTCAGCCGCGACACGCGGGCACGGGACTGGGCCTCCGTTGCGGAAGTCCGTTGAAATCCGAGCTTGGTGCGGAGTCCGCGTGTGCCCTCCATGACTTCCTTCGAGGACACTCCCGGCTCGGGGGCAATGCTGGTGAACATCTTGTTCATAAGTTCCTTCCTTTCCTGTTCGAAATGTCTGATCCGGTGCGACGGTCGCGGCCGTTTCGTCCGGTCACACATATAGTACGATACATCCGAGAAATGGTTGCATAAATCTTCGATCTCGTCCTAAGTTGTTGAAGAAAGGGCCAACTTCGATGAAGCCGAGGTCCATCATCGATGTGGAAGGTGCGGACATCGATGATGCCCCGGTTCATCATCGATGTTGAGCCCGAGGACCTGGGTGTAGGCCGGGCCATCGTCGATGGCGACGGGGCTCACCGTCGATGTTGACGGGGGTCTACATCGATGGAGGACGCCGCACCATCCATGTGGCGCCCCGCCTACACCGCGTCGAGGATCTGCTGCACGTGGCGCCATTCGGTGGCGCCGTTGCCGATGGCCACGCGGATGCCGTAGCGGCCGTTCAGCTTGGTGTGGGAGACGAAGAGCTTGCCGGAGGCGTTGATGCGCTCGAGGAGGGCGGCGTTCTCTTCGTCGCTCCCTTTCTTGCGGAAGACGACCACGCTGAAGGATTGGGGGGCCAGGAGCTCGATGTCGTCGCGCTTCGTCAGTTCGGCGGCGAGGCGTTCGGCATAGGAGATCTGTTCGCGGAGCACGGAGCGGAGGTGCGCGAGACCGTAGTGCTCCATGACCATCCACAGCTTGAGCGCGCGGAAGCGGCGGCCGAGCTGGAGGCCGTAGTCCATGTAGTTGATCTCGGCCGTGTCGGTGGTGGTGAGGTATTCGGGGACGAGGGAGAACGTCTCGCGGAGGACTTCGGGCTTGGGGGTGTAGAGGACGCTGCAGTCGATGGGGGTGAAGAGCCACTTGTGGGGGTTGGTGACGATCGAGTCGGCGTACTCGATCCCGTCCCAGAGCCAGCGGTATTCGGGGCAGATGGTGGCGGGGCCGGCGTAGGCGGCGTCGACGTGGAGCCACATGTTCTCGCGCGCGGCGATCTCGCCGATGGCGCGGACGGGATCGACGGCGGCCGTGGATGTCGTTCCGCCGGCGGCGACGACGACGCAGGGCAGGGCGCCGGCGGCGCGGTCGCGTTGAATCGCTTCGGCCAGGGCGTCGGGACACATGCGGAACTGGGCGTCGCTCGGGACTTTGACGATGCCGGACTGACCGAAGCCGAGGGCCAGGGCGGCCTTGTCGATCGACGAATGCGTGTGCTCGGAGCAGTAGAGGCGGAGCGGCGGGAGGTCGCGGCCGGTCATGCCTTTGCGGCGGATGTCGAGGCCGAGGGCCT
>JAXDJK010000190.1:0-6682 GCA_034665665.1 Acidobacteriota bacterium | reverse complement strand
TTCCTCTTCGCTGTCGTAGACCTCGAAGACGGTGATGAGCTGCGTGATGTGCAGCAGCTCGTTGAGCTTGGCCGGAAGGTGGAGCAGGCGGAGCTTGCCGCCGCGGTTGGTGACGGTGGTGAACGAGCCGACCAGCTCGCCGATGCCGGACGAGTCGATCGTGGTGACGCCGCTCATGTCCAGGAGGATCTTGGTCTTGCCGCCGGTGAGCGCGTTGGTGATGACCTCGCGCAGCTGAGTGTCGCCGGCACCGATGGTGATCTTTCCCTGGAGGCTGATCACTTCGACATCACCGACGGTGCGAGTTGTGGCTTTCATGTTGTTTGTCTCCTCTTCTCGAATCGGATACTTCAGGCTTTTGTGCTTGCCATGCCGCTCCCGCCGGACAGGTTCTTCGTCATCACCAGCGACGTGCCGCCGTCCGGATTGAACGAATACTGGACCTGATCCATGAAGGTCTTCATGTAGAAGATGCCGCGGCCGCTGGTTTTCATGAGGTTCTGGGGGTTGAGTGGATCGCTGACTTTCTCGGGATCGAACCCCTCCCCCTCGTCGGAGATTCTGATCTCCAGCTCGAGATCGCTCAGGAGAAACGTGGCGTGCACCTTCTTGCGGACATCGAGCTTATTACCGTGTTTGATGGCATTCGCGACGGCCTCGCGCACTGCCATGCCGATCCAGTGTGAACCATCGTCATCGACCCCTGCGTTTTCACAGAGGTGCTCTGCGATCACCTGCACGAGCTCGATATTCTCGAAGCGGCTGCTGATCGTGATGTCGATGCGCTCTTGGCCGCGGTCCATTGGCTGAATCGTGCGGCGCATTCTAAGGGAACGGAATGAGGGGCGCAAACGACTCGTTCCGCAAGCCATGTCCAGGCGCTGGGCCGGTTCGGCCTTCTTTCTTTTTTTCGTTGCCTCTTCCTGCCTCGCTTCCTCCCTCGCGCCGGAGATGGCGGCGGTCGAAAAGATCCGCGGCCGGAAGTTCATCAACGACGTCAAGACCGCCACCATCGAGCGCGCCACCCTCGGCGCGCGCCTCGAGAAACAGGTCGCCCAGGACCTCCCGTTCTCCATCGACGACTGGGGCCGCGTCATCCGCGCCCTGCAACTCGTCGACACGGAGGGCCCGCAGGTCCTGCCCAAGCTCCTGGCCCTCTACGAGGCGCAGGTGCTGGCGTTCTACGACCCCGAGACCCACACCTACTACGCCATCGACAAGCTCCCGCCCCAGGTCGCCGAGCAGTCGAAGGGCATCGACCCGAAGATGCTCGAAGAGATGGTGCAGGTCCACGAGCTGATGCACGCCATGCAGGACCAGCACTGGAACATCGGCGCGAAGGACAAGCTCCTCCGGGCCGATAACGACGCCATGCTCGCCTACCACGGCCTGCTCGAAGGGGAGGCGGTGCTGGTGATGCTGGCCAACCTCCTCAGCTCGACCGGCGTCGATCTCGATGCGGTCATGAAGAACGACACGATGATCGACACGCTGATGACGGCGGCGCAGGCCGAGGTCGCGGCGCCCGATTCGCCGAAGTACTTCACGGAGATGCTGAAGTTCCCGTACCTCGACGGCCTGAAGTTCGTCGTGGCCGCGTATCGCCGCGGCGGCTGGAAAGAGCTCGACCGCATCCACGCCAATCCGCCGCGCTCGACGCGCGAGATCCTCCATCCCGAGGACTACTTCGCTGGTAAGTTCAAAGCGGACGTGTTCGATGAGACCAAGCCCGAGGGCGCGCTGAGCGTCGAGCACATGGGCGAGTTCCACTGGGCCTTCCTGGCCGGCGCGGAGAACGCGCGCGGCTGGGTAGGCGACCGGGCGGTGGTGATGAAGAATGGCCGCGTCGACGTGGAGACGAAGTGGGAGACGCCGGAAGCGGCCGCGAAGTTCGCCGGTGGCTACGGTGCCTTCCTGAAGACGCGCAATGTCGGCGCGAAGGTCACGCGCGAAGGCGCCGTGGTCCGCGCCACCTACCAGACCAAATGAACGTCGACTACACGATCCTCAACGAGGAGCTCGAGAGCGGCGCGTTCCGGGAACGCCTGCAGGAGGAGCTGACCCTCGGCTTCCGCCAGATCATCGAGGCAGGGGAGCGCCTGCCCACCGCCTCGCATTTCGCCACGCAGATTGCCGAGATCGTCAACCGCGGCGCCGAGACCGCACTCGACTCCGGCATGGCCTTCTACCTCTACCAGGAGATCCTCCTGGCCTGCGAGAACGCGCGCGCCGCGGTGCTGGCGATGGTGAACTGAAACAGTTGGCGGTTGTCGGTTGGCGGTTGACGGGAGGCCGCCACCCCGCCCGGGTGTCGTATCCACCGCCAACCGCCAACCGCCAACCGCCAACCGCCAACAGACATATGATCGCCCCCGCGTGAGACACAAACTGCGGAGCGCGTATCCCGCGCTCTCTTCGTTCGCAACGACCGGCGGGTGAGCGTGCAAGCTGGGTCAGGATGACCTGCGCTCGATCCTCTCCAGACTCCCCTCCTTCGAAGGGGCCGGGAATCTTCTGGTCGGAACGGCGACGTCCGATGATGCTGCAGTGCTACGGATCGAGGGTGACACCGCGATCGCGCAGACGGTCGACTTCTTCACGCCGATCGTCGACGATCCCTATGTCTTCGGGCAGATCGCCGCGGCGAACGCGATCTCCGACATCTACGCCATGGGTGCTACGCCCATCCTCGGCCTGGCCATCGCCGGCTTCCCCACCGACAAGCTCCCGCTGGACGTGCTCGAGCGGATCCTCCGCGGCGGCGCCGACAAGGCTGCCGAAGCCGGTTTTCCGGTGGGCGGCGGCCACACCATCATCGATGACGTTCCGAAGTACGGCCTGGTGGTCACCGGCATCGTCAAGATCGACCGGCTCGTGCGCAACTCGACCGCGCGCGTCGGCGACGTGCTCTACCTCACTAAGCCGATCGGTACCGGCATCCTGGTCAGCGCCTACCGCGCGGCCACGATGCGCAAATTCTTCCGAAGGCAGCCGCCGTCGCTCGATGAGGCCATCAAGTGGATGACCACGCTCAACCGCGATGCCTCCAGGGTGATGGTGGAGATCGGGGTGAGCGCGGCTACCGATGTCACTGGCTATGGACTCATCGGGCACCTCCTGGAGATGTGTGAGGGTGCCGGTGTCGGTGCCACGTTGCAGGTCAGCGCGATTCCGGTCCTCGACGGTGCGCGGGACCTGCTGGCGCGGGGCTTTCGTCCCGAGGGCACGGTGCGGAACGTGAAGGGCTTCCGGAACCGCATTCGCGGCAACCCGGCCGAAGCAGATCTCACGTTGCTGTGCGATGCCCAGACCTCGGGCGGGTTGCTGATGGCGGTGGACTCCGGCCGGGCAGCTGCGCTCGAAGCGCGGCTGCAGGAAAGCGGCCTGTTCTATGCAAAGGTGGGTCAGGTGACGGCCGACAGCGGTCACATCACACTTGTTGCGTAAGGAGTAACTCGAATGGCTGACTCCCGGCAGGATTTTCCCGATGACGTGAATACCGTTCCGGTGGAGGGCGGCACGACGTGGGTCGAGATCGCCAGTTGCGGTACCGAAGACGAGGCGAACCTGCTGAAAGGCTACCTCGACGCCGAAGGGATCGACGCGCAGATCGAGAACGTGAAGTTCTCGATGGAGCCGATCAACTTCGGCACGATGGGCGACATCCGCGTTTATGTGGGCGCGAACGACGAAGCGCGCGCGCAGGAGCTCCTCCGCGGCCGCGAAGCGGCGTACCAGAAGCTCGATGACGATGATGAGACCCTGGTGACCGACGAAGGTCCGGCCACAATCGACGAATCCTCGAGGACAGAGAACGATGACGGAGCCGACTCCTGATCCCGCGGTCGCGCCGATGGACGAGCGCGACCCGAACGAGCCCGAAGCCGCACCGCTGCCGCGCTGGGTGCCGGTAGCCATCGGCGTGCTGCTGGTGGTTCTCGGCGCGCTGGCCGTGGCCACGGGACTGCGCTACCGCACCGACACGCTGGTGGGGATGGTGCGCACGTCGGGCAATCGCGTGCACACTCCCAGCACGCCCGCGCCGCCGGGAGAGCCCGAGGCCGGTGCGTCCCTAGTCATGCCCGGCGGCGCGAACGAGAACGTCCCCACCGCGAACAAAGCCGTGACCGGCGACTCCCGCGCCGTCGTCACCGGCGGCCCGGGCGGGGTGACCTCGCAGGTCCGCGTGTGGGCCCGCCGCGGTGTCGTCTTCGAGGTAACTCCCGAAGACGCGATGCTCTACGTCAACGACGTCCCCATCGGCGAAGCGCGCCAGTTCAACTCCATGGACGAAGCCTACGAGCTCCCCCACCCGGGCAGCTACACCGTGCGCGTCGTCGCCGACGGCTACCGCGAACGCCAGTTCGTCGTCACCGCCGCCGAAGACGCGCAGCAGGACATCGCCCGGCTGAACGTGTCACTGACGAAGCCGTAACAACAAGAGCGGCGAGCATTCCGCGCCATTGCGGCGGTGTCCCCATCAAGAGACACTCGTGATCCTCGGATCACTTCGTCTGATCCGCGGATTAGAACGTCTGATCTTCGGATCAACGCGCCTGATCTTCGGATCACCACCCGGTAATCCGCGGATTAGAACGTCTGATCTTCGGATCATCGCGTCTGATCTTCGGATCACCACCCGGTAATCCGCGGATTAGAACGTCTGATCTTCGGATCAACGCGCCTGATCCTCGGATCACTACCCGGTAATCCGCGGATTAGAACGTCTGATCTTCGGATCACCCAGAGGTAATCCTATGAATGCGGGACGTGATCCATGGATCACGTCAGTACGTTGCAATCAACACGCGCCGGTGACGGTCAGTCCGGAGCGACGATCAGGATCTCACCCGGCGCGATGGTTTCGATTGCACTTCGCAGACGGGGAACGAGAGGGCGGAGCTGAACCAGGCGGGTGTCGACGACTTCGATCACGACGACACCTATGGCGAACTTGGGGATGTGCTGTTGATACCGCATCCGTTGATCGGCCGTGACGAGAACGTCGAACGCTGCTGCCGCGCGGCTGAGGAGCTCGCCGTTTTTATAGCCGGCCCAGCCCTCCTCCTGCACTGTCCGGACGGTGAACTCCGGCAGGTCACGCCGCAGTTTGCGCGGCATGTTCTCGTCGAAGAGGACGCGTTTCACGCGATCTGAGCCAGCGCCATCCGGCCCGCTTCTTCGAGGAACGCCACGGCCTGATCGCGAGTGACAGTGGGAAAGTTGTCGAGGAACTCTTCGAGCGGTTCTCCGCCTTCGAGGTAGTCCAGCAAAGTCCGGACGGGCACGCGCGTGCCGATGAACACAGGCGTGCCGCCGAGGATGTCGGGGTCGGAATGGACGATGTCGTTGAGGTCAGCCATGGTTGCCCCTTCCTAGTGGTGTGCCGCGGCCTCGCCCGGACCCTTCTTCGACTCGGTGATGATCTTTTCCTGGAATTGCTTCGGCACTTCTTCGTAGTGGGAGAACTCCATGTGGAAGCTGCCGCGGCCCTGGGTGATGGATCGCAGAGTCGAGCCGTAGGTGAGCATTTCGCTGAAGGGGACGCGGGCTTTGACGGTCTGGGTTTCTTCCTCGGCGTCGACGCCTTCCACGCGGCCGCGGCGGGAGTTGAGGTCGCCCATGATGTCGCCGACGTACTCGGCAGGGGCGGAGATGTCGACGTGCATGATCGGCTCGAGGAGCGTCGGGCGGGCCAGCTCCATCGCTTGCTGGAAGGCCAGCGAGCCGGCGATCTTGAACGCCATTTCCGAGGAGTCGACGTCGTGGTACTGGCCGTCTTTGAGGCGCACGCGGAAGTCGACCACCGGGAAGCCGGCCAGGTAGCCCTTCACGCGGGCGTCCTGGATCCCTTTCTCCACGGCCGGGATGTACTGGCGGGGGATCGAGCCGCCGAAGATCTCGTCGATGAACTCGAAGTCGGCGCCGCGCGGGAGTGGCTCCATGGTGATCTTGCAGTCTGCAAACTGGCCGTGGCCG
Source organism: Acidobacteriota bacterium (assembly GCA_034665665.1). Classification (GTDB taxonomy): domain Bacteria; phylum Acidobacteriota; class Thermoanaerobaculia; order Gp7-AA8; family Gp7-AA8; genus DASWOB01. Next base: position 703 of record JAXDJK010000190.1, on the reverse strand, counting down.
CCGGACTGCTTCTTGTGGCGGCCATGCGCGTCGGCGGCTTTGGTGATGGTCTCGCGGTACGGCACCTTCGGCGGGTGCAGGACCACGTCGACGTTGTACTTTTTCTTCAGCTTGGCCACGACGATCTCGACGTGGAGCTGGCCCTGCCCGCTGATGAGGAACTCTTTGGTCTGCTCGTTGCGGGTGAACTTGATGGTCGGATCTTCTTCGATGACGCGATGGATGGCCGCGCCGAGCTTGTCCTCGTCGCCGCGGGCCTTGGCCTCGACAGCGAACGCGATCACAGGCTCGGGATAATCGATGTGCGGCAGGCGGATCTGGTGATCCTTCGCGCTGACGGTGTCGCCGGTGGCGGTGTCTTTCAGCTTGGCCACAGCGCCGATGTCGCCGGCGCGCAGCTCGTTGACGGCTACCTGATTCTTCCCGTGCAGGACGTACAGCTTGCCGAACCGCTCTTCATGATCGCGCGTGGCGTTCCAGTAGGCGTGGTCGCAGACCACGGTGCCGGAGTAGACGCGGAAGAGGGAGACCCGTCCGGAGAAAGGATCGGAGAAGGTCTTGAACACGACCGCGGAGGGGAAGGCCTCGGGGCGGCGGTCGTAGGTCACGGCCTCGCCTTTCCGGTCGGTCCCGCTGATCTCCTTCACTGATTCGGGGGAGGGGAGGAGGGAGACGAAGGCGTCGAGGATGAGATGGCCGCCGA
>JAXDJK010000189.1:0-5282 GCA_034665665.1 Acidobacteriota bacterium | reverse complement strand
CCACCAGGTTGTTGGACGTATCGCGAAGCTGCACTTTCAGCGTGTCGTATGCCGTGGTGGTGGTCGTCTCCGCCGTGGCTACCCGCAGGTAGAACGACAGCGTGGCCGTTGTCGCCGTCGAGGGGATCGATACGGTCTGGTACAGGTAGTCGGTATGCGCCGTGGCCCAGCCGCCGAGCCACGCGTACCACGCACCGGTGCGCGGCGCGTAGGAGGCGGAGGTGGTGATGTCGCTCGACGCCGCGGCCACCCAGCTCACGTTGCCCGCCTCGAAGCCGGCGTTCGCCAGCAGCTGCGACGAGCCGCCGCCGGTGCTGCCGATGACGAGATTGCGGTATTTGGCCCAGTTCCAGCCCGACCCTGGATCCTGGTGGGTCTGGTTCGGGAAGTTGACGTGGCCCTTGGCCACGTACCGGGCGCGGTCGGTGACCACCGCGTTCCAGCCGAGGGAACCGTCGTAGATTTTCGTCTTATCGAAACCGTTGGACGTGCAGATGTCGCGGGTCAGCAGGGCCGAGGCGTTGTACATGGCGTCGGTGTACCAGGCCGATGGATTCTCGACGAATCCCTCGTGCTCGATACCGATGGTGTAGCCGTTCTCCGAGCCGACGTGCCAGGCTTTGTCGCTCTCCCGCACCATCTGCGTGATCTGCCCGTCCGACGAGCGCACCACGTAGTGCGCGCTCACCTGCGCCGAACAGTTCTGGAACCACGAGATCGAGCCGGCGTACGAGCCCTGGGTGGTGTGCACGGTGATGTTCGTGACGGCCACGGTCCGTCCGACGGTGTAGTTGCAGCTGGCGGCGGCGTTCCAGAGCGCCGGGCCGTAATCCGCCGAATCGGTGGCTACGCGGCCATCGCGCGGTGCCACTTCGACGGAGATCCGCGGCGCCGACAGCACGCCGAGAAGCTCACCACCGTAGATCTTCTGCAGGTCGACCTTCGCCGGTCCGACGCGATACTCCCCTGCCGCCCGCCCCTCGGCGATGCCGTGGAAGACGTCGTACGTATACACCCGCGCGATGCTCGCCTGCGGGATGCCGCTGAACCGCGCCGCGGCGTCTTCCCACGCTTCGAGCGGCGTGGTCGCCGTCTTTCCTTCGCCGAGGGAGTGCAGCAGCGCCGCGGCTGCTCGGATGTTGAGCTGCGGATCCGCCATCACCTCGGCGGGCGTACGTCCAATGAACGCGGCGCCGTCGATGAGCGAGTGCCCGAAGTGGGCGTCGTTGCGCAGGCCCATGATCCCGTAGGCCGGCGGCATCTCCGCCTCGGTCTCCCGCTCCCCACCGCGCCGCCGTTCGCGCTGCAATGAGGCCGGAGGGACCTGCACCCACCGCGTCTCCACGAAGGCAATCGACCGCAGCAGCTCGGCCGGCACGTCGAACTCCGCCGCCGCCTCGTCGAACCAGCGGTCCACCTGCTGGGCCTGCGTCGAAAGCTCCCCCCGCCCTGCCGGCTGCGCCAGCATCGGCACCGCTACCGCCATCATCAGAAGAATCACACCAACCGTTCGCTTGAATGTCGTCATCCCCGGCGGAAGCGCAACGTTACTGCCATAACGCCGTCCATCAAGAATCAACAACTTACCGCCTTGTGCTGGGTCACACTCGGAGCCGCACGCTCCGCTTTTGACCCGCCCACGGGTCAGTTCCGAGCCGCGCGGCTGCTGGGAGGTTTGCCGGAAACGTGAAAGGTCTACGCGAAGCGTTTGGACTGACGGCAGCTTTCTGCCCTTTTGTATAGCCAGCGACACAGCACGTGGCTGTACCCGAGGCGTCGAACGACCCCGGCCGCATCAGATGGGATGCATTTGCCGGTATGGCGGCGCCGCGTCGCCGCCATACAATTGCCGGATGTCCCGGTTTCCCTCCTGGCATTTCCGCACCATGGACTCGGGGGAAGTGCACGTCGATCCCGTACACGACGAATTCTTCAAGGCCCAGGACCTTGCGGACGCGCTGGTGCGCGAATCCATCCAGAACTCGCTCGATGCGCGGATTCCCCGCGGCCGGTCGGTGCGCGTGCGCTTTCGCTTCGCCACCGGGCCGCATGCGCTCCATGCCGACGCTGTCCGCGAATACTTCGACGCGCTCGAGTTGCACCTCAACGCCGCAGCGAAGAGCATTCACACCGCCCTGCCACGGCCCGACGAATCCGTGCCCTATCTCGTGATTGAAGACTTTGGAACGCGTGGCCTGACCGGTGACCCGCATGTCGATCCCGAGCTCGAGCCCGAAGGCGAAGAAAAGAAAAACGACTTCTTCTACTTCTGGCGCAACGTCGGCCGCTCCAGCAAAGGCGAAGTCGATCGCGGGCGGTGGGGACTCGGCAAGGCCGTCTTCACCGTCGCCTCGCGCGTCCGCACGATTTTCGGTATCACCCGCCGGTTCGACGACGGCCGCTCCCTTCTCCTCGGGCAATCGGTGCTGAAGACGCACGTGCTCGACGGCCAGCGCATCTATCCCTACGGCTTCTTCGCCAGGTTCGAGAAACGCAACGGACTGCCGCTGCCGATCGAAGACCCGATCCTCCTCGACCGCTTCGTCGACGACTTCGGCGTCAGCCGCCTCGAGCCCGGACTCTCCATCGTCGTTCCCTATTATCGTGACGACGAGCTCTCGCTGGAGCGCATCGCCGCATCGGTCGTCCAGCAGTACTTTTACCCGATCCTGCGTGGCGACTTGGTGGTCGAGGTCGTCGACGGCGTGCGCATGCAGCGCATCGCTGCCGACACCATCGAGAGCCTCACCGCGGCCGACGAGACCACCGCCCACCTCTGCGCCATGACACGCTGGTCGCTCGCCCAGACCGACGACACGCGCATCGTGCTCGGCGATCGCGGGACCGCGGCGCCACGCTGGGACGACACGTCGATCGAGCCCTCACAGCTCGCCCTGCTGCGTGACCGCTTCGCCGCAGGCGACCGGCTGGCCTTTCGCGTGCCGCTCCTCGTCAAACGCAAGAAGGCCCGGGCGGCCAGCTCGTGGTTCGACGTCTACCTCGAGCGCGACGAGTCGCTGCGGCGGCCGGAGCAGCACTTCATCCGCAGCCTGATCACCATCCCCGACGTGCGCGTGAGCGGCGACAAAGCCACACGCGCGCTGATCGTGATCGAGGAGCCGGCCCTCTCCCGTTTCCTCGGCGACGCCGAGAATCCCGCGCATTCCGACTGGTCCGAGCGTGCCGACAAGATCCGCACGCTGTACGACCACGGCGCGTGGACGCTGCGCTTCGTGAAAAACAGCGCGTCCTTCCTGGCCTCACTCCTCGCCCAGCCGCCCGTCGGCCGCGAGCGCGACTTCCTGGCCGACCTCTTCTCCATCGACGGCGCGGACGAATCGCTCCACGACGGCGCCGTGGCCGCGCGCATTCCGGTACGCACCGGCGACGGCGCGACGCCGGGCAACGAAGGCACCACCGGCGACGTCACGCCGCGCGGCGGCGGCGTGACCATCTCCAGGATCTCCGGCGGCTTCACCGTCCGCGCGGCGAATGCATCGGTCGGACGGCCGCTGCGCGCCGAGGTGGCGTATCGCGTGCGGGCCGGCAACCCGTTCCGCAAGCACAGCTCCTTCGATTTCGACCTTCTGGCCGGGAGCGACATCACCACGCAGGCCGAGGGCGTCCGCCTGCGGCCCACGGCCGTGAATGCGTTCGAGCTCGTTCCGTCCGCGGCAAAGTTTCAGATCTCGATGAAAGGATTCGACCCGCGGCGCGACCTGATCGTGCGGGTGGTCGATGCCGACGATGCTCCGGAAGCTTAACTTCACCGAGCGCGCGAAGATCCCGCGCAGCGACGTCCGCGTGACCCTCCGCCGGGACGACGACGGTGTGCTCGTGTTCGACCCGCAGCTCTCCTTCGACACGATCGACGTCGTGCCCACCGCGCGCGTCTTCATCGAGGCTTACTACCGCACCTCGTTCATGCGCTTCGACTGCGGCTCGGTCGAGGCCTTCGCCCCGCCCGCCGACCGGCGCCTCACCGAGATCGACGGCACGAGCGTGGTCCGCTTCCGCGTGAAGCTCGTCGACAACCAGGCCAACCACCATCGCATCGTGGCCGTCGCCGACGACATCATCGTCTCCGAGGAGAAACGTGACAGCTCCGGCCGCATCCCGCTCCTCCCGGTGAACTTCACCGACAGCCTCGGCCAGCAGGCGTGGCGCATCGCCTTCGAGCCCAACGGTCCCGTGCTCGAGCTCAACAACCGCATCGAGGCCATCAAAGACGTCGCCAAAAACGACGCCGCCTTCTTCGCCCTCGTCTATCCCGCCGCGGTGCGCCAGGTCCTCGCGCAGATCCTGCTCGTCGAGCAGCAGGACGCGCGGCAGGAAGGCGACGAATGGTGGAACCTGTGGCTGCGCTGGGCCGCTTCGTACGCCACGCCATTGCCGGCCGATCCCGACGAAGCGGCGTTCTGGATCGACGACGTCGTGGCCGCATTCTGCGATGGACTGAAGCTCATCGACCGCTGGCGGAGCACCCGGACGGAGGGCGCATGACCAAGGTGCGCAGCCTCAACACCCGCGGGATCGAACAGTTCCGCGGATTCCTGCAGCAGATTCGCAACGGGGCCGAGTTCCACGCCAACCCGTCCGTGCTCTACGCCGACGACACCTCCACCCGCCTGCCGCGCACAGTCGAGATCGAGCCGCGCACCTTCACCAGCAAGTTCGCCGCGGCGGAGTACCTCGCGGGCGTGCTGGCGGACGTACAGGCGTCACCCGAAGACGTCGGCCTCTGGAGCTGGCTGGCGCTCTACTATTTCGACCAGCTCTCGCCCGTCGACGCCGACGGCATGCGCCGTCCGCGCGAGGACTATCACTACATCCCCAGCCAGAGCGGCTGGCACAAGGACCGCCACCTCCTGGCCGGGCCCTACAAGCTCTACACGTCGCACGGCGCCAACGCCCGCCTGCTCCTCCACCCCGCTGTCCACCAGCACGGCGCCTTCATCTACGACCTCGCCTTCCGCCGCGACCTCATCACCAACAAAGGGCTCATCGAAGCGATCGACCTCCTCTACTGGGACGTCAAACGCTCCCGCTCCAAACGCGGCTCCACCACCACCAGCCGCCCCGGCAACCTCCGCCGCCTGATCGCCGTCGTCCAACAACTCGACTTCAACTACGACCTCTACGGCATGCGCGCCGACGAGATCCTCCAACTTCTCCCCCCGGAGTTCGACGCCTGGAAACCAGCGCCGCTGCTGGTGCGTGGTGCGGGGCGGAACGCCGCCGACGCGAACACCGCGCGGTGATCGCTCGTGGCAACCGTACGG
>JAXDJK010000188.1:0-4359 GCA_034665665.1 Acidobacteriota bacterium | reverse complement strand
CGGTGCAGGCGAAAAAGTAGGTGCCGGTGGAGGGGAAGGTGATCTTGCGCTCGACGATGGTCGAGCTGAGGGCGGGGATGTCGAGGAGCGTGTCGAAATTCGGCGTGGTCAGGCGGAAGCCGTGCGTGCCTTCCGTGGAGCTGACCCGCACCGTCACTTCATCCCCGGCGCGGATGCTGCCGCCGGTGGTGGTCACGTCGAACGCAAAGTCGTGGGCGACGATGGTCAGCACCTTCGCTTCGGTCACGGGAGCAGTCGGAGCGACGCCGGTGTCGTTCAGGCCCGGGACGAAGGTCTGGTCGGTGGTGCCGTTGTCGACGACGGAGCCGTAGGCGAAGATCGGGCTATCGGAGGAGAAGCTCACCCAGGCATCGGTCACGTCGCTGCCGGCCGGGATGGTGAAGAGACTGGTCACGTTGGACGGCCCGAGGACGGCGTTCGGGGTCATGGCGCGCGTGGTGGTGGCGATCACGGCGTTGGCCTTGTCGTAGAGCCGCCAGGTGACATTCGCGGTGGCGGTGCTGCTGATGTTGACGGCGCCGACGTTGGTGCGGAAGGCGGTGCCGGACTTGAGCTGGATCAGCACGCCCTGCTTCTGGGCGGTTTCGGGGGCGTCGGCGACGGAGAACTGGCCGAGGGTACCGGTGGCGACGACGGCGAAGATGCGGGAGGTGGCCAGGAAGTCGTCGGCGGAGTGCAGGAGGATGGCGCCGAGGCCGTCGGTGGTGAAGACGGAAGCCACGACGTCGTCGAAGACCTTCATTTCACGCTTCTTGATGGTGAGCTTGACCGGTCCGACCTTCTGCGTGCCGTCGCCGACCCGGATCAGCGTGGCCTCGACTTCGATGTCTTTGTCGAAGGAGGGGTTGAAGACCCGGCTGTCCGTGCGGAAGTTGCCGACCGTGCCGGCGATCGGGATCCAGCGGTCGAGGGCAGAGACGTTGGTCGCAACCAGGACGAAGAGCAGCAGAAGCACCGGCTTCACACGCATCGGGGGAGTTCCTCCAGTAGATATGGAGGGAAGGATACGCCGTTGGTTACACGGGGTGGGGGGCGTTGCTGTTTTGTGACCGGGGGTTGTGACCGGGGGGTTTGGGACCGTGAGACGTACCGAGCGCGGTGGCCGCGGGGGAAATGTTGAATGGTGAATGGTGAATGGTGAATGCCCGCCCACCCACGGCGAACGCGGAGCGCATTCAACATTCAACATTCAACATTGAGCATTCAACATTTCGCCTTCCCCCCTCACGCCGCCCGCGCCGCCCGCCCCACCATCCCCAGCACCGCCACAGCGGCCCGCTCCCCCGACTCGACCGCCGAGTTCATGAACCCTGACTCCGCGGCCGTGTGCTCGCCGGCGAAGATCAGCCGGCCCTGGGGGGCCTCGAGGGCGCGGTAGAAGCGCTGGTACTGGCCGGGCTTGAAGCAGCTGTAGCTGCCGAGGGAGTACTCGTATTTGGGCCAGAGCTGGCGCACGGCCTGGCCGGTGTAGGCGGCGGCTACGCCGGGGAAGACCTGCTCGACCTGGCCGACGAATTCGCGGGCGCGCTCCTGCAGCGTCCCTTCGCCCAGCTTCAGGCCGAGGCCGCCGCCGGCGAAGTTGGTGAGAATCGCGTGCGTCCCCTGCTGGCCGCGGCTGCTCTCCCAGCAGGCTTGGAACGGCAGGTCGGTGAACGTGTAGGCCGTGCAGTTCATCAGCACCCAGGGCCGCGCGCTCATTCCCACCATCATCTTGGCGTTCGTGCCGTAGCCGATCAGGTTGATGGCATCGCGCTGGAGCCGCGGCAGTTGCAGCCGGGCCAGGTCGAGGTTGCGCATGACCGTCAGCGGGATGGTGGTGATGAGGATGTCGGCCTGGATGATGTCGGGCGTGCCGCCGCGGACGATGGCGATCTCGTAGCCTTCACCGCGGTTGCGGATCGCTTCGACGACCGTCCCGAGCTCCACCGGCCGCTCCAGCGCCTGCGCCAGCCGCACCGGGATCGAGCCGTTGCCGAGCTTCGTGCGATAGCGCTCGTCGCTGGCGCCGAAGATGCGGAAGGCGTCGTCGTCGGTGCCGATCAGGCAGAGCAGGTTCAGGGCGCTCTGTTCGTCGAGCGGCAGGCCGTATTCGCCGGTGTAGGCGGCGTCGATGATGGCGCGGATGGAGCCTTTCACGCCGTTCTGGTCGAGCCACTGGCGGACGCTCATGCGGTCCAGGCCTTTTGCTCGGTCACTCCCCCGGCGAAAGTCGACCTCGCAGCCGTCCTCCCCCACCGAGCGGCGGATGGCTTCGGCGACGGGGCGGAAGGCCTCGATCCAGTCGTTGTCGGCTTTGGTGAGCCGTCCGCCGACGTAGTAGTCGTGGCCGTTGGACCCGTCGAGGTACGTGAGGTCCATGAGCTCGAGGCCGAGCTCTTTGGCGAGGTTGCGGACGGCGTGGTGCTCGCTGTCGATCAGCTCTCCTCCGAGCTCGGCGATCTGGCCGTCGGGGAAGTGGTTCTGGAGGGAGTACATGCGCCCGCCGACGCGCGGGGCGGCTTCGAGGATGGTGGCGTGCAGTCCCTGCTGCTGGAGCCGGAAGGCGGCGGTGAGCCCGGCCGCGCCCGCACCAAGGATGACGATGCGCGGGTCGCCGGCGGCATGCGCGGCCCGCGGAAACATCAGCGGGGCGACGGTGGCAGCCGCGGTGGCCGCGGCCGTGGTCTTGAGGAACCGCCGCCGGCTCCACGCCTCCTCGGCGGCCCGTTCGAGCGCTTCGTCCGTGGGGATGCGGTCGCGCTCGAGGGCGCCGGCGATGCGTAACGAGCGGCGGAGCGAAGCGAACAGTTCCGTGCGGCTCATGAGGCGGGGATGATAGCGCGGGCCGCCGGGACGACGCGTCCCCTCAGCTCATGGGGCGGATGGCGGCGGTACGTCGAGGTCGCGCCATCGCTCGAGCAGTTCGATGATCTGCTCCGCGTGGAGGTCCTCGACGGTGAAAAGCGGCTGGGTCGGCGGCGCCGGCGGCGACAGGACGTCGATCAGGTCCCGCAGTTTGCCAAGCGCGTCGATGGCGTTGCCGGCCCTCTGACGGAGCTCGGCGAGGCCGAGGTCATGGGTGACGATCTCTGTGGTGCCCAGGGTCAGCAGCGGGATTTCGAGTGCAGTGACGACGCGGCGGAAGGTCTCGATGGTGACGATCTTGTCGTTTTCGAGCTTCCAGAGCTGCTTGCGAGGTACGCCGGAGAGCTGAGCTGCCGCTTCCTGGGTAAGCCCTTTCTTGCGACGCCAGGAGGAGACCTGTGAGCCGATCATGATGGAAGTATAGCAGTTTGAGTCCGATCAGCAACAGGTTCAGGGACGATCCTGAAGCCGCAAAGGTCGTGCTGCGGCCGTTCCGGTCACGGCTCGGCGGCCTTCAAGGTGCCACCTATGGCTGCCATGGGTGGGGCTTTGGAGCTCACACGTAAACGGTGGAAGGTCACTGCTCGTCCTGTAAGCCTCACAGGAACCGCCCTAAAGCGCACAGCTCCAGCATGGATGACTCCCGATTCACGAGCAGCAAATCAGCAGTGTTCACTATTTCGTCACAAAAGAAATCGAAGGCCTTCGATTTCTTCCGAATGCAGGGCCTTGGGAGATCGCGTAGACTCCGCTCAACCAGATATGAGTGCGATAGGACGCATCCGGAGGCGAACTCACGCAACCCAGAATCTGGGAACCATCCACCCGAAACTTCATGAATAGGAGAATGCAATGACCACAATCCCCGACACACCCCTTACGCTGCCGACGCAGGCCGAATTACTCGCTGAGCTGCGCGGTATACGAGACAAGATGCGAGGATTCAGCTTCAGCCGGCCCGAGGAGCGCCGGAAGCTGAATTTCAACGCCTCGGTCACGGACCGCATGCTCGAAGCCGTGGCAGTAGCGATCGAAGCATCACCGGCTCTGGCGCAGAGCCTGGACGCCCAACCGGCCGACCTGCGCGAAGCAGTCAGCTATACCCAGACGTTCGTGCCGATCGTGCAGGAGTTGCGACTGCTGGCCGACGCGCTGGACTATACGATCGCCGCGAAGCGCGCCAAGGCGGGCGCTCAGGCGCTCCACGCGTACAGCCTGTCGAAGACGATGAACAAGGCCAAGGACAGTCTGATCCTCGTCCCGCACATCGCCGCGATGAAGGCCGGCCTGGGCAATCGCGGCCGCCGGAAAGCGGCCGCGCCGAAGACGGCACCGTCGTCGACCGTCAGCCCGAAGGTCCCGATCCTCGCCGCGCACGACCCGACCTGCAAGGTCTGACCGCAGCAACAGCAGTAAACGCGGAGGGGCGCCGGTGCAAACCGGCGCCCCTTTTTTGCGTCTCAGGGCACCGGCGTATACTTCCGCATGTATAGA
>JAXDJK010000187.1:0-3226 GCA_034665665.1 Acidobacteriota bacterium | reverse complement strand
GAACTGGTCGATCTCGAGCAGCACCGCGACGATCCCTGTTACCTCGTCAACACGGAGTGCTGCCCCGACCGTCTGGAGGTGTGCGAATTCGAGAAAGGGCCTTTGCCGGCGGCGTACGGCTGCCGCCGTCCCATCAGCAAGCTGTGGAACCTCTGTCCCTACCCGCTTGGCGCCGTGCTCGTGAACCGCTTTCCCGGCGAACAGGTGATCCGCACGGGACGCGGTCTGGCACGCGCCATCGAGAATGAGACGCCCGGCCTCTATCACCGCCACATCGCTAACTACCTGATGCGGACGCGCAACTGGTCGGCGCCGCGCCAGGCCCTGGTCTGGGCGGCGCTCGATGTGGCCATCGCCAGCGCGTTGCAGGCGGCCTGGTATTACAAGTGGGTCGCGCGCGGCCGCAACAAGGGACAGTGCACCGCCTATCGCGAACGGCCGGTCGAGTACACGTACCGCAACGCCATTCCGTTCACGGTGCTCTTCGACAAGCCGGACGAGTTGAATCCAAACTACGTCCTCTGTCCGGACGCGCGCCCGAATCCGCCGGCGGCGCTGAGCCCTGGCACGCCGCGCCATCCGGCCTACCCGTCCGGCCACAGTACGTACTCTGCGGCGGCGAGCGACATCCTCTCGTTCTTCTTCGGCGAGGAGGAAGTGCCGCCGTTCCTCTGCCCGCATCCGCGCCTCGGCTCTCCCCATCCGCGGAAACTGAAGGAAGAATTCGACAATCTGGCCGACAACATCGGCCTCGGCCGCATGTGGGCCGGCGTCCACTGGCGCAGCGATCACGAGGCCGGACAACGCCTCGGCCGCACGATCGCCTGCCTCGTCCTCGGGCAGCTCGCCAGCATGCGCACGTACGTCGACGGCCACGTCAGGAAGTTCGATCTGTGCCCGCCGGAACCGGAGATGCCCTGCAACCAGTGTGACTTCGACGAGAAGGTGAAGCCGTGTGATCCGGAGCAGCCACCGCCGCAGCGCCCCGACCTTTGCCAGGCCGCCTACGACATTGCAGAGGATTGCCCGACGACCGACGACACCAAACCCGGAGATCCGTGTCCCAAGCCGCCGAAGTGCAAAGGCGACGACGATTGGGCCGCCAGGATCGATGTATATCGCGGACCCCAGCAAGGTGGCAGGTAGCTCACAACACGAGGGGCAGCCACAGAGCCGGCCGGTCCATGAGATCGGCGTGTTGTCAGCGGCGGTCGACGCGGGTCGACCGCCGCTGGATGCAGGACGCGCCTGGACGGCGCAACGATACATTTAGCTAGCATTCCTTCTTGCCTTCTATAATCATTCTCTGCACGAGGCGCGGGACCGCTTCGACGATAGGAGATTGGTGATGAAGAAACGTCTGCTTTCGCTCCTGGTTCTCACGGTTGTCCTCATGCTCGCCATCGCGCCGGCCGCGCTGGCGGATCACTGCCGCAAGTGTTCGGGTACGATTCCGAATCAGACCTGCGGAATCGCGGTCACGGGCGGCAAGCCGATCTGCTACATTTCGAATGGTACGTGCGTCCTGGAAGGGCTGACGTGTACGGGCCCGCATCCGTTCATCGACGCTGACGACGATCCGCTGGGCGCCGATTTCTTCGTGGCCTCGGTGGAGCGTCTCGACGAGGCGCAGCCGGCCGCGTCGGAGACCCGCATCGCCTCACTCGAGCTCCCTCAGCCCGCCCAGCGCTAAATCCACCGCGGTCCCGCGTCTCCACTTCTCGCGATGAACGGAGACGATCATGCCCCGGTTGTTGATGCTGGCCTTGCTCGCGGCGGTGGCCGCGCCGGAAAGTGCGCCGCACGGCGCGATCGTAGCGACGATCCGCGGAACCGCGGAGCCTGTGGAAGTGCAGCTGCTGCTCCGCGATGATGCCGAGGACTGGAAGGAAGTGGCGCACAAGAGCGTGCCCGCCACCACACGCCGGGTCCGGTTCGACGGGCTGGCCTCGGGTGTCTACCAGCTGCTCGTGCGCGGTTCGCTGAGCGGACAGCAGCTGGGCACAAAAGTAGGCGTCGGGACGGGCGACACACGCCGCCCGACCATCAACATCGAGCCGTTCGTCATCACCGGCAGCATCACCTTCGGCGGGACGGAGCTCGGCGCCGGCACGATCCTGCTGCGGCATCGCGAGCTGCACTGGCGCGCGCCGATTCCGGTCGACGCCGACGGCACATTTCGCGCGACTCTGTGGCAGGGCGGCACATTCGACTACAACGTCGGCAGTCCGGCGCTGCCGACGGAATTCACCTCCTCGGCAGATTTCGATCCTGCGGCGCTCACCGCGCTGAAGATCGACATCCCGGACGGACGGATCCGCGGCATCGTGCGCGACGCGTCGAGCGGCGCTCCGGTAGGCGGCGCGATCGTGGCCCTGCAGACCAACCTCGCACAACGCGAAGAGCACGTGAAGCTCACCACCGGCGCGGACGGCCGGTTCGACTTCGCCGGCATCAAGTACGGACGGCATACCGTCCGGATTTACCCCACGCAACACCTGGAGCCGGAGCCGGCCGTTTTCTCCCTCGGTGCCGACGCGCGGCTCCGCGAGCTCGAAGTGCACGTCGATGCCGGACGTCCGCTTCCCGTGGTGGTCATCGACCGGAACGATGATCCGGTCGCCAACGCGCAGGTGTTCGTCGTCGCGGACGCCAAGCTGCGCGCACGCACCACCACCGACGACGACGGCCGCGCCACGGTGGCCCTGCCGGCCGGTGAGACGGCCACGCTGTTCGTCGTCCCCGCGGAAGGTCCGTTCGGCATGCTCCGCGTACCGCGCGAACCGCAGTCAGGGCGCGTTCCGCTGTATCTCCCGCGCACGCTGTCCTCCCTGATGATCCGCGCCGTCACCACCACCGGCGCCGCCATGCCACCGGTCTCGCTGCTCATGCGCTACAACGGCGAGCTGATGCCCCCCGAGGTGGCCGAGGCACTGGGCGCGATCCAGGGCCTCCAGCTCATGACCGGCGCGGACAGCGAAGCGCATCTCCAGAACATCCCCAGCGGCAGCTACGAATTCTGGCCGTACCGCACGGACGACGAAGCCAACTCCCTCATGGCATCGGCAGCCGTGCTGCCGGCACCGATCCAGGTGAACGTGCGCACGGGGGAGAACAAGATTGCGGTGAAGTTCGGAGTGCGGACGCGGTGAGCGTGGAGCAGTTCCTCGGGTTCCTCGGAGTTCCTCGGAGTTCCTCGGCGAACACGCTCCTGCCGAGGAACCCG